>CAYYAN010000252.1:0-2451 GCA_964469825.1 uncultured Chthoniobacter sp.
CCGCCGAATCACCCTGCTATGGGTTCTATTGTAATGAACATTGCCGCTAACATGTTAGGCCTTGGAAATGCAGCGACTCCACTTGGACTGCGTGCGATGCAAGATTTACAAACATTGAACCCTCGCCCCGACGTTGCCAGTAATGCAATGTGCACCTTTTTGGCGATTAACACTAGCTCAATTCAACTTATTCCTGCTACCGCCATCGGTATCTTAGCAGCTGCTGGCGCTGTTCATCCCACTTCCATCATTGGAACAGCACTTGTTGCTTCTACCTGCTCCTGTATTGCAGGCATTACTGCAGCCAAAATTCTTCAGCGCCTTCCTGGATTTGCGCTACCTGATTTACCTTCATCATCTTTGCCTTCGAATAATTCGATATCAAACAATGCTCCCATTTTTGAAATCAGTGTTCCACCACACACGCTCTCTTCATTTGGAAAAGGAATACTTTTTATTTTTGTGATGTTATTTGTTGGAGCAGCTTGGCCATTAACAGCCCATCACGCAAATACCACATCCCCATTTTTAGCGCTTCTTGAAACAATCTCCCTCTTAGCTATTCCTTTTCTCGTTGGCTTTTTTCCACTCTATGCTCATCTCCGTGGAATTCGCGTCTACGAAGAATTTGTCGAAGGAGCAAAAGAAGGATTTCAAGTCATTCTTCGCATTTTCCCCTACCTTGTAGCCATCTTGGTCGCGATTGGGATTTTTCGTGCTGCAGGCTGTATCGATTTTATCAGCCATCTTCTAGCACCACTTCTTAATCATATCGGACTTCCTTCAGAATTATTGCCACTCATTTTTGTAAGACCACTCAGCGGCAGTGCTGCAACAGGCCTCTTTGCAGAAATTGTAAAAAGCGCTGGACCCAACAGTTTTATTAGCCAACTCGCCGGGACCATCCTTGGAGGCACCGAAACAACTCTCTACGTTCTCGCCATCTACTTTGGTTCTGTGGCCATCAAACGTGGTCGCCATGCCCTGGCTGCCGGTCTCATTGCAGATAGTGCTGGCGTGATCGCTTCACTCATTGTGTGTCACTTGATGTGGAAGTAAAAAAAGCTGAAAAAATTTCCCTCTCTCCATTTCTCATATCATCCTTAAGAAATTAATAAGATTTTAGTTCGCTAAAATCTCAATTATTTTTTAAATTTTTACTTTCAAAAGTCACTTTATCGAATAAGCCTCCAGCCTTTCCCCATGTTTCAAGTCATCTTTAATCCCATCAGTGCTGCTGAAATGAGCGCGCTTCCGAAAGAACTACAACTTGATCTACTTTGTGAATTTCAAGTGTTACCCGAAGACCTCGAAAATCTCGGCAATGAAAAATTTGGAGCTATTCATCGTGATGGCAGGAAATTATTTAGGTACCGTTGCCTCGACCATCGCATCTACTTTGAACCTCATCCTAAAGGAGTCATCGTTCATCGAGTCCTTCATAAAAATACAATTCGTGATTTTCTTTATCGTTCTGAACTTCCGATGACAGAAGATGAACAGATCGCTGATGCAGGAGCGTTTTGGAAACTCATTGACGAAGCCGTTGCAACAAACTGACCACAAAGACCACCTCATAAAATATCATGACTACTCCCACCGAACATAACGATCCTATCAATGCAGCCATCCTTGCTATCTCCGAAGATAAGATTGCCGGATTTCATGAAGATCCTTTTTCCTTAATTGCTGAAAAATCGAAACAGCCCCTGGAAGTCGTATTAACGAGAATTCGAGCTATGCTGGAAGCTGGCACCATTCGTCGCATCCGGCAGACATTAATTGCAAATAATTTGGCCCCAGGTTCCCTTGTTGCTTGGCGGATTCCCGAAGGAAAATTAGATGCGGCGTTCGATTTTATGTTTCGCGAAGACCCTTTTTCTGGACATGTCGTCACTCGCTCTACTGACACTAATATTCCAGGTGCCGCTTTTAAACTGTGGACAACAATTAAAGTACCAACAGAATTTTCACTCCAAGAGCATTGTGAACTATTGCAAAAAAAAACCGGTGCTGAAAGCTTTCGTCTCATGCAAGCCAAAGGAATTTTCACACTTGGCGTAGGACATGTTCGTCGCAAGGCTTCCCAGCCTGGAGATCGAGCAGATCAACCTGCAACGATGATGCAACCTTCTGTTGTAGCGCTCACTGACCATGAATGGAAAGTGCTCCTTGAATTAAAACGAGAATTCACTCCGGATGAAATTACTTCCTTCCCTTGGCGAAAGCGCGCAGAACAAGCTGGCGTATCAGAGAAAGAGTTTTTATCCATTGCACATTCCTTAGAAGAGAGAAAACTTTTAGGTCGATTCTCAACTTTTTTAGAACATGTCAAACCCTCTGCAACAGGTGTCCGTGTGACTCGTTTTAATGGTCTTTTCCATTGGGCAGTCCCAGCAGGTCGTGAAGCAGAAGCTGGCGCAGAAATTGGCCGTCATGATATTCTTACTC
>CAYYAN010000253.1:0-2432 GCA_964469825.1 uncultured Chthoniobacter sp.
TCACGCTTCGCAGCTTTCTCATCATGAGAGTGATGAAATATCCTGGCTAAAAACTATATGGGGGTCAATATGGGGGTCGGCTTCGATTTTCTCATTTTGTGGACAGTCATCGATTTTTTTTAAAAGGCTATGAAAAAGGGGGCAGTTCCAATATGTCCGAATTTTGGTGCCGTGGTATTTATTTTTCAATTGGCTTGAGCGTTTGATCTTAACTGGCTTTACAGCCATTATTTTTTTAATGGTGGAGAACATTTTTTGATAAGATTTGAAATTTGAAGCCTGACCCCCATTTTGACCCCCATTTTTCATTTTTCTGAAAATGAAAATAGTGGCAAATAAGCTCAGTTTCGTAATTCGCAATTTTATTTTCAGTTTTTTCAAAAAAATTCTTTTCAAAATTCGATTTCCAAGATAACTCCAATTAATGATCCCTGTAGTTTCGATAGCTTGTATTGATGGAAGTGTTTGGATCAAGATTATTGGCCGTGGCAATTTTCAATGTAGCCCTTGTTTAAAAAAAATAGTGCAAGAGCAACTTGTACAAGGTCATTATCGATACATCATTGATTTGAGTGAGTGCGAACAACTAGATTCTACCTTTATGGGAACATTGACTGGTATTGCGCAGCGCCTCAAGCTTAACAAAGAAGCAAGTATTAAGGTGATTAATGTTAGTGAAAGTAACAATCAGTTGATGGTGAATCTAGGGCTTGATGAGCTCTTTCCTATTCGACCACTTGCGGAAGGAAAAGAGTCTCCTCCTGTAGCTGCTGAACACTCTTTTTCTCAGGTCATAGAAATGGCTCATCTCTCTAAAAAATCGGTAGAAGAGACTGTGCGTTCAGCACATGAAGCTCTTGTAACAGCCAATCAGGCTAATATCCCAAAATTTCAGAGCTTGTTAGAAATAATCAGATAGCTTTAGAAGAGGATTTATCTTAGGATGTTTCACCCTCATGTTTGGCATTTTTTGTTTACTGGAGTTCTTGCATAATCCTACTGTTGGCGCAACTAGCTGCATGGTAGGGAATCTTTTTATTTCCGCGAATACGGGAATCAGCAATCGACTATTTCCATATACATTCGGCTGCTGTACATCGCTAACTTCTTGCTTTTCATTGATAGCTGCAAATTTTGAAAAAGTTGTACTAAACCCTTGGTTAGGTATGCTCGTTTTTTTGCTTGTTAGCTTTTTTTTAGCGATCTTACTTTTGGTTCAGCGAAGGCGTGTTAAAGAATTGAAGCAAGAGCGACGAGAGCTCCAGTTAGAAGAGAACCGAGTTTTTAGTTTTTTGCATAGTCTTGGAGAAGCCTCTTCTCAAGGAGTTCGTCCTAAAGAATTTTATCAATTAATTGTGGAAGGATGTGTACGAATTTTAGAAGCTACGGGCGGCGCGCTCTATTTTGTTGATCGTGAAGAGAAGTTACTGGCTCCTTTTTTCTTAACAGAAAAGGTGCCTCCTTTTGTTATAGTTCCTGAAAAACTAGAAACAGCAGGTTCTCCGATATGTCATTATGGTGAAGAAAAAATTTCTTCTACTCACAGTTTTTTAAGACTTCATACAATTTTGCGAGGGCATGGTCTTTTGGGGGAAGCTTGGGATTGGCCTGGGCCAAAATTTTTGACTCGAGCAGAATTGCCTGCGGAGTTAGTCAAACAAGGTCTTAATGCAGCCTTGATTAGTCCATTGCGTTATGGAGATAGAACAGTAGGGGTCTTAGCGCTTGGCAATGGGTCAAAAATCTCTTTTTCTAAAGGAGGCTTAGAGCTCTTTCGTATGATCATAGAGCAGGTTTCATTTGCGCTCTACCACCAAACTATTTTTCACGAAGCTGGCGAGAAAAAAATTATAGATCGTGATATTAATATTGCTCGCGATATCCAACAATTGCTCTTGCCAGCAGAATCTCCAACATTACCTGGTTATGAAATCAGTGGTATCAATATTCCTGCTTGTGCCTTAAGTGGTGACTATTTTGACTACCTCAAAATTGATGAACATCATCTTGGTATTGCTATTGCAGATGTTTCAGGAAAAGGTGTTCCTGCTTCTTTGATCATGACAATGGCTCGTAGTGTGCTCCGCGCTCAGGCAACGGGACAACCTTCCCCTTGTGAAGTGGTGAAGCTCGTTAATCGACAACTTTATCCTGACATGAAAGAGGATATGTTCATTAGCATGGCCTATGTAACAATTGATCATGTTACTAACAGTGCTCAGTTAGCCCGTGCAGGGCATGATGCACCTCTTTTTTATCATGCTAAAGATGCAGTAGTAGAAAAACTTAATCCTAAGGGAATGGCTGTTGGTATTGACAGCGGAGAAGTATTCGATAGGTTTTGTACTAATTTTCCATTTTGTTTTGAGTCAGGAGATTGCCTCTTGCTTTACACGGATGGAATTACAGAAGCTTTGAATGCTGACGGGCGC
>CAYYAN010000254.1:0-2430 GCA_964469825.1 uncultured Chthoniobacter sp.
ATCGAACATGGAATTTGTATGGACCTGACCGGAGTGGCAGGTACGGTGGAGCTCAAGGGATAGGGGGACTAGAAAACTAGAAAGCGTATCTTTTTGTGAAGCCTGCATAGCTCGTTGATAAGTCCAAACTTCTTTTCCATTTCCATTGTGCGTTACGACATTTGGTGCACCAAAATTTTCGAGTGCCTCGGCTTTAGTTGTTGAACTGGGATAGAGGCTCCTCTCAAAAGCAAAAAATTGAACGTTTGAGGAAAAAAGTGGTCTAACGAAATAAGAAAATTATTTCCTATGAAACAGACCAATCTTATCTCAAAAACAATGGTTCCACTTTTAATCGTGCTAGCTTTATTTTTGACAGCGTGTGCTAGCATCGTGAGCAAGAGTCGATATCCTATACAAATTACAAGCAATCCGCCAGGTGCTCATTATGCTGTAAAAAAAGAAAATGGGATTCTTGTTTCTCAAGGAGTGACACCAAGTACGGTCGTCCTTAAATCCGCTGCTGGATATTTTCAGCCAGCAAAATATGTTGTTGATTTAGATTACAAAGGTCAAAAGCAGCAATTTCTTTGCGAAGCCAATATCAATCCATGGTATTTTGCGAATTTCATTTCTTGGGGATTTCCAGGTTTCTTGATTGTTGATCCTTTAACCGGCGCCATGTGGAAGTTGAGTGATACAAGTACTGTCAATTTCCATTCATAGTAAAATTGGAATCAACAACGGAAAAAGGAAAAAAGGAAAAGGGGGCGGTTATGTAGTTTCTCTATTTTGGTGTCATGGTATTTATTTTTCAATGAGTTTGAGAGTTTGATTTTGCCTGGTTTTGTAGCCGTTATCTTTCTGGTAGCAGAGAACATTTTTTAATAATATTTGAAATTTGAAGCCTGACCCCCATTTTTAGTTATTGTTTGAGCTGTTGCTTGGACACAAAGTGTGGAGTTCGCATTCTTCGCAATTAGGGCGTCGTGCATAACAACGACGGCGGCCATGCCAGATGAGCCAATGGCTGAGAAGTCCCCATTGTTTTTGAGGGAAAAGTTTCATGAGGTCTTGTTCTATTTTGGTAGGTTGATGATGTTCTGTAAGCTCTAAGCGCTGGGCGAGTCGTCCTACATGAGTGTCGACGACAACACCTTCATGGATATCAAAGGCATTACTCAGGACAACATTAGCAGTCTTTCGCCCGACACCAGGGAGTAAGGAGAGTTCTTTAAGAGATCTAGGAATTTTTCCATCGTGTTTTTCTAAAAGGGTGGCTGCCATCTTTCTAATGGCTTTGGCTTTATTCCTAAAAAATCCGGTTGAATGAATGATTATTTCTAATTCTTCTTGAGAAATAGAGGCATATTCCTCAACTGTTTTGCAACGTTGAAAGAGCTTTGGTGTGACTTGATTAACGCAGACGTCAGTGCACTGTGCAGAGAGAATTGTGGCGACTAAAAGTTCCAACGGGTTTTGATAATAAAGTTCACAATGGGCGTCGGGATAGAGTTGAGGAAATTTTTTTGCTAGGAGTAGAGCGCGTTGGGAAGAGTTCATGAAAAAGGTAGTTCTGTTATTTTAGGTTATGTTAAAATTACGGTTTTCTTTAAAGAAAATCATTCGGAGATTGACCATTTGCTCATAGAGCCTCATATTCATCAATCCAATATATTTTTTGAGGGGCTTTTTTCTGCTAAAAGAAGAGAGTCCTTCTATTCATCTGGAAAAAGTTTTAAGATATGAATTCTGAATTTATCGCCATGCTCGATTACCTTGAGCGCGAAAAAGGTATTAAACGTGAGGCTCTTGTTGAGGCGATCTCAACGGCTTTAATTGCTGCTGCTAAAAAGAGCTTTTCTATTTCCCGAGAAGTTCGCATTGATATTAATCCCAAGAATGGCCAAATTAGAGCTTTTGCCAGACCTTTAGTTGTCGAAGTAGTCAAGAATCCACAAGAGGAAATCAGTCTTGCTCGCGCCAGACAGTTAAAAAAAGATGTTGTGGTTGGTGATGACATTGAAGTGGAAGTGACTCCTTCTGATTTTGGACGTATCGCTGCTCAAACAGCTCGTCAAGCCATTACGCAAAGAATTCGTCAGATTGAAAAAAATATGATCTACGATGAGTTCAAAGATCGTGCTGGCGAGATTGTTAATGGAACTGTAAGGCGTTTTGACCGATCTGATGTGATTATTGATCTTGGTAAATTCGAAGGCGTCATGCCATCTAAAGAACGGGTCAATACTGAAGAATACAATATTGGGGATCGTTTGCGCGCTTATGTTGTTGCTGTTGAAAATGGAACTCGTGGTCCAGAAATTATTCTTTCACGGAGCCATCCTAATTTTATTCGACGTCTTTTTGAGATTGAGGTGAGTGAAATTGCAGATCATACAGTTGATATTCGTGCCATTGCACGTGAAGCAGGTTTCCGTACCAACATTG
>CAYYAN010000255.1:0-2426 GCA_964469825.1 uncultured Chthoniobacter sp.
CTGTTGAATCAAGATAAACACTGTTTGTTTCGCCAAGGATCGGTAATTCATCATGGACTTCTTGCTTGACGGTGAAGTCTTCATTCTTATCAAGGTAAGTTAATCCTTTCAAGCCATGCACCGTTACTTGATCGATATCCCCGACTAAAAAATAAGAATGAAAGCATTCTTCATAAGAAAAAGGGAACGAAGTTGTGTTATTAACGGCAAGCTCAAGTTGTAGTTTTTTTCCTACAGTCACTCGATAGAGAACCTCGACAGGAGGCCACCCTGCATCTTGAAGAATATTTTTTGGCAATTGAAAAATAATATCGACCTCTCCCTCTGATGTGAGGCTGGTTTGAACGAGATCCCAAATACTATTTCGTGCAAAACCGTGCGCTAATTTTTCTCCTTCACGACTTGCAAACCATGGAAAACAGAGTGGAATTCCGCCATGCAATATATTGCCACGAGCTACCTTAGCAGAAGGACTCATAAAGAGGAGAAGCTTCTCTCCTTTTTGTTGAAAAGAGGTCACATGTGCTCCTTTTAAATAAATTTCTGCGGTGCTCTGATCGCTTGTAACAACGAGCTTCATAAGTCCATCTTGATCTAGTGTAAGCATGACACGACCTGGAATTTGAAACTTTTTTTTAAGCTCAGAAAAATTATTCATGTTCATAAAATTAGAAAAGCGGTGAAGAGTAGCATCCCTTTTTGATTCTTTCTTGTAATGCTGTTTTGACTTGCGAAAGATCTGAGGGATGAGTTAGCCCAAACCAAGGATCATCCGTGCGAAGTAACTTCACAGACACTTTTTTTTCAACAATCAATTGGTTCACGGCTGCGGGCAAGTAAAACTCTAAGTTTGTAGCGTTTGGCGTTTTTAAAGCCTCACATAAAAATTCCTCAAATAATTTTTCAAGCTGAGGAAAAAAATCTGGCATGAAAGCCCAAAAATTTAACGATACAAGTTCTTCTCCTGTAAAAGAAATTTTTTCTCCTGTTGATTGCATTGCAACAACCTCCTGATCGTTAGCTTGGAGTTCGGTTTGTTCTGTAATTTTTTTTAAGAATCCATCACTGGTACTTTCAGTCACCCCTCTTGAAACCGCTCCAAAAGCGCTTAATGTATTTTTTAAAGGATAGCCAACCATTGCATAATGAGCAGGTCTTGCTTGTTGCAAAAAATTTGCAAGAAGACGATACCCCAAGGATCCATAATAATCATCGGCATTAATAACAGCAAAAGGAGTATTCACAATATGGCGAGCAGCTAGCAATGCGTGTCCTGTCCCCCAAGGTTTGGTACGATTCTCAGGCAGGTTAATATTTTTTGGAAGATCGGTCAGCTCCTGAAAAACGTAGGTTACTCTGAGTTTGGGAAAAGCCTTAGTATAACGATCTGCAACCATCATACGAAAAGATGTCTCAATTTCTTTTCGAATAATAAAAACAAGCTCTGAAAAACCAGCGCGCACCGCATCGTAGACGGAATAATCAAGTAAGGTCTCACCGGAGGGACCAACAGCATCAAGTTGTTTGAGGCCTCCATAGCGGCTTCCCATTCCTGCAGCTAAAACGACAAGCGTTGATGTATCTTCCATTACTATTTTTTAAGTAAAGGCTTCAACACTTCTCCTGTCTCTGCAGAAAGTTCGATTGTTCCAATAGGAGAAGCGCTAGCAGTTTTATAAATTTGAACAACCCAAATTGGTTTTCCAGAGATAGCATCAACTCTCAAAATATAATTAATGGAGTCAAAACCAATATGGGCAGTCTTGGCCTCACGATCGACAATTTTAAAAACAACTCCTGAATCAATCGTCGTAGGAGTTATTGTTAAATGAGGCAAGTCTCCCTCTCCTGCAAACTCTCCCATAGGCGTGCGCTCTGAAACAATATGACCATTGACAATCGTTAGTTCACGAACTCCGCCATGAGTACTGGGATCATTGCAAAGGACAATCCATTCGGAAGGTTGAGGAACCCCATCTTTAGCTTTGAGTTCAGCTAAACCGGTTAAGAGTTCAGGGCGAGCAGCATCTTTTAAAGCTTGAATAGCTGATGAAGAAGTTTCTGCTCCTGAAAGTAATGTCGTCATTAAACCAAATAACAAACAATAAATAGAAAGACTTTTCATAAAATAAATTTGAATTTAAATAAAACTTTCACTTGTTACTTCTTTGCTGTATCGCGATAGAAAATAACTCCATGCTGTCTTAAATTGCTAATAAATGCCTTAAGATCATTAGCTGCCCCCTTTGCAGAATCCATAGTCTCAGTCCCTTTCTTAACGAAAATGCTTGCATCTGACATGGCTTGCTCTGCTTGCTTGGAAGCAGCTGCAATATTAGCTAGAGAATTTTGAATATCAGCAACTCCTTTTTTATTAAAAATATCTTTTTTGAAGGTATCTGTAATTTGAGTGATATTATTTACTG
>CAYYAN010000256.1:0-2420 GCA_964469825.1 uncultured Chthoniobacter sp.
TAACAAGAAAAAAAAGAAGCAACATTACCAAGGCACTCCAAGCAGCTCGTGTTTTCGAACGGCCAGGCAGATGCAGCGGAGAAAGTGGGAGAGGAGCTGAAGAATAGAGGTTGGAAGACATTGTTGGAAAAGATAGAGCTTGCTATAAAAAAATACAACCCGCCACACCAAAGGTGCAACGGGTTGTTTTGTTCCCCCCAGAACAATGTTTCAATAGCTGAAAGCTATAAGCCTATTTACTTCTTTGCAATCATTTTTTAAAAAACCATTTTTTTTCTGTAATACATAACTTGCAGTCTATACTCTATAATCTTTAGCTTTCAGTCTTTTTATGCTTTCGACTATTCGCAATAATCAACATTCTTTAACATTCATTATCGTCATTTCCACGATTGTCTCTTTTGTTTGGCTTTACAATCGAACAAACTTAGCTCAAGTGGGGGCGAATGATGTTGCCACTGTTTATGGGCATGTGATTCAACAAGTAGATATTGAGCGGCACGCTAGAGAATATCAATTAGCTATTGCGCTTGGGCTAACTGATTTTGTACGAGAACTGGGTGGCTTTGCTGAAAATGAAAATGTTGCTCTTTCTGAATTTATTTTAAATTCATTAATCATTCAACATGAAGCAGCTCGTCTGAATGTTGTTCCCAACGCAGCATCCATTGCGACAGAAATTAGTTTACTGCCAACTTTTCAAACACAGGGAGTTTTTGATCCTGTAAAATATCAGCAGTTCATGAAAGAGCAATTAGCGCCACGTGGTTTTACGGAGCGTCATTTGGAGGAGGTAGTTGGAGAGATGATTGCCTGCCGTAGACTTCATCAGCTTGTAGTTTCTCCTATTGCGGTGAGTGAAGCTCAAGTACGTGAGGCAGCTCGTATTTATCAACCAGTGACAGTTGATGTTATCCGTTTTTCTAAAGATGCTTATCTCAAAAATATCAAACCAGTTTCGACCGAAGAGGCAAAAGCATTTTATGAAAAAAATAAGACAGCTTTTAAAAGTGAGGAAAAACGTTCTGTCAGTTATTTTGTTTTCTCCTTGTCTCCGGCGGCAGAAAAGCTACAGGGGAAAGAACGCGTCCATGCTCTTCAGCAGATGGCTACAGAGGCTACAGCCTTTAAACAAAAAAGTGAGGAAGCAATAAAATCAGGGAAAAGCCTTCCTTTGATTGCTAAAGAAAATGGAAAAACGCTCATTACAACAAGCCTTTTTAATCGTCGTGGAGAAAAGGATGAAGAGAACCTTCCTTCCAAGAAAAACAAAGATGCGAGTTTAAAAATTCCAGAGGTAGTTACAACTTCTGCTTTTAATCTAGCTCAAGAAAAGGATTTTTCTGAGGTGATGCCATTAAACTCTTCTTTTTATCTTGTGATGTTGGATAAAAAAGTTCCTTCGCGCCAACTGGCTTTTGATGAAGTTTCATCAAAAATTGATGCTTTCCTTCGTGCTCAACAAGCAGAGAAGCTTATGAAAGAAGCTGCTTACAATACTCTCATCGATGTGCGCAAAGCCTTAAAAGAAGGTAAGAATTTTGTTGCAGCTGCAGCTTCAACCCACCATCAAGCTGAAGTATTATCTAACTTGTTTTTTCAAGAAAAGAGTGGATGGAGTGCAGATCAACAACTCATCTTTCAAGCAACACTAACCCTACAAGAAAAGGAATTGAGTGAAGTAAAACATGCTTCTTGGGGAGATTTTATTGTCTATCTAGAACATCGAGCTCCTCTTAGCAGTTCAGACTGGGAGGCTCATCATGCGGGCATTGAGCAAGAATTTTTAGAACAAGAACAAAATACAATCTTTGCTCAATGGCTTGATAAGGCTCGTGCTGATGCGAAGGTGACGATGTTGAATAAGCGGAAACGAAGATAATAAGAGATTTGTAACTGTTCAGCGAATGGCATCAACTTAGTGGGGTAGAAAGGAAATTAGCGCATGTCATCAATAAAAAATATTCTTATTTCAAATGAAAAAATCATCTTGGACAGCAATGATGTGCAACAAGAAATAGAAACTCTTTTTGATGAAGCAAGTGGTGATCTTGCAGTTGGTGATCTTGAAGCTGCGGCTAAAAAATATCGACGCTGCGTGGAGCTTGAGGCTAACTTTTTTGAAGGATGGCATGCACTTGGAATGGTCCTGATGAAGAGCGGATCTTATGCTGCAGCAATCCAGGCTGGATTAAAAGCCACAGAACTTCGGCCTAACGATCAACTCGCGTGGTCTAGTCTTTCTCTTTTTTATGTCCGCAATCACCAGATTGCCGAGGCTGAGGCTGCTGGCGTGAAGGCGCGCATTCTTTCTTGGGGAGGAAAAATAAAAGCTGATAATTAATAGCATCTTTACGCTTTTAGGTTAACCCGAATATTTCACCCCTCTCTACTGCGAAAGCCGGGAAAGCAGATGGATG
>CAYYAN010000257.1:0-2419 GCA_964469825.1 uncultured Chthoniobacter sp.
ACAATCAATCCGCCTCTTTGGTACATTTTTTTTAGTGCTTTTTTTGCTGATTCGATTAGGGCTGGTCCATTTCTAAAGTCTATCTCTTTTATGGGGTCAGTGCTGAATATTTCTCTTGGCTTTGGCGCTTGGGCTGGTGCAGAGACTGCGGTGACTTTTGGTGCAGAAGCTTGGGTTGGGGTTTGAACTGCAGCCGGGGTTGAACTAGTTGCAGATTCTAGAAGTTCATTGGCAATGCCAAGTTCTTCGGTTAAGCTTGCGACTTGTTGGGCAGATATAGCTAAATCTTGTTGAGCTTTTGATAGAGCTGCATCTTTTGCTGCTAATTCTGCTCTTAATTGAGCTAGTTCTGATGAATCTTTTTGCTCATGTTGGGCAGGGGATTTTTTTTCTGCAAGTTGTCTTTGTAGATTTCTGATTGTTTCTAATGAGCTAGCTAATTCTGTGGAAGCTCTTTTTAGTCTCGCTAATTCTTCAGGGTGGATGGTTGTTTTATCTTTTTCTCTATTTAGCTGGCTTCTTAATGATGATAGATCTTGATTTCCTCTTCTTATTGTTTCTTCTAACTCATGGATTTTTGCTTTGTCTTTATCTTGATCTATATCTACTCCGCCTCTCCCTGCTTTTCTCATTGCAGCTGCTCTTGCTTCTTCGGCATCGGCTGCGGTTTGTTTCGCTGCGGTGAGTTGTTGGTTAAGTCTTTTTTCGATCAATTTAGCTGCTGTTGCTTCTTCGCGTGCTGTTCTTGCTTCAGCTCGAGAAATTTTTAGTGATTCTTCGGCTCTCGCTAATTTTACTTTTAGCTCGGCTAATTCTTTGTTTATTTTATCGAGTTGCTCTGGATTTGCGACTGAGAGTTGGGTCCTTAGAGTTTCAAGTTCTTTTTCTAAGTTTGATTTTAATTTCTCAGCTGCGTCAGCTTTTTCAACGGCTTCCAATGCCATCGTTTCGGTTTCAGATAAGCTGTTTTTTAGACTAACAATTAGTGCACCATTTCTTTCAGCTTCTTCTGCTAGTTTTCGGTATTCTTGCATGAAAATAACCTGCATGGATGGGTCTTCTGGCAATCTATTTTCAAAATCTGCTGGCAATCCTGCCAATGTAGTTTCGGCGGATTGGGATTTGGTTTCGGCTGTGGCAGTTTTTGCTTCCGGTGTTTCGTTAGATTTTTTCTTTGGGAAAATATTTTTTCTAGTTTCAGCGTTATCTACTACAGTAATAATTCCTCTACTTCCCCCCAATATTGCTACGCCATTGCGAATATAAATACGCATTTTGTCTGCACTTAATGTTGCATTAACTTTTCTTATCAAATCTGGAAGTGCTTCGTCTTCCACTTCTGCATGGAGTGCTAAATGATTAAGAGGAATTCCTAAATGTTGATTAATTACACCATCGAGAATTGCGGATTCTGGTTGGGGTAGAGTCTCGCAAATGGTTTTTGCTTTTTCGTGTAGCTGAGCTGTTTCTGCTGGAACTTCCTGTTGTTTCAAAAGATTTATGCGAGTGCTTTGTAGGAGCCAAGCCACAATGTTTTTTTGGCCTTTAATTTTTTCTACATTAACGATGAGTGCATTATTTGGAACTGCTCCTATCTTGTTGATGCCAGCTCTAAGTATATTGTGATCTACAGTTGTTCTAGCTTGAGTTATTGCTTTTATATTTTCTGCTGGGACACGTGGATTTTTTTCAAAGGCCTTTAAATAATGGTGAAGCATTGTGGTTGAGCCTGTACTAGCTAAACATCTTTCGATTTCTTCTTTAGTGGCAAATTGAAGAGCGTCTGTACGTGATTGGACTTCTTTATCTATAGCTTCTGATGAAAGCTCTTCTTGTTGTAATTCTAATTCTGCCATGTATTAAAAAGTTATTTTAGGAGGTTGAAGATATTTTTTTTGAGTGGAAATGTCAAAAGATAAAGCTTGAAAGCTTTTGGAGAGTGTGGGGAAGTATTGAAAGAGTGAAATTTGCATATCTTTGAGGAATGTTGTTTTGCAATACTTTACTCTGTTCGTCCACTGTAGAATTTTGACAATAATTTTATAACTGCTATAGTGATGTGATTTCAACAAAAAGAAATCAATGCCCTAGAAAAGCACCGCTACTTAACACTTAAGGTCTCAAACAAAAACAAAAAAATCTCTCATAGCGATGAGAGCTAGAGTGAATGAAAAATATCGTTCGCTCTGCCTTCCTCGCTAAGGAATGGTTCTCTGCCTTAGGTAGACAGCCGAAGCTGCTCAGACAGTTCTGAGTACCGTCCTGCTTCTAGCAATTCGTCTTCATTGACATTTCGTCTAGAAGAGCCCAGGCGGCCGGTGGTGCGGCTGAAAACAACACTAAACCTTGGCTGGATGTAAAAACAAAAATAAAAGCTCCCAGTAAAAACAAAAATTTCTTACTGATTAAAACTTTCCCA
>CAYYAN010000258.1:0-1788 GCA_964469825.1 uncultured Chthoniobacter sp.
AAAAAAGAAATCATGCTTGAAAACTTTCTTGCTCTCAATGCCTTAAAAGAAATGCTCTGAAAAAAATTCATAATAAAAAGAATCACTGCAATTTGAGAAAAGTTACTTTATGATTATCCTGATTTCTATCATACAACATTTGTCTTTTTTATGCTTAAAATTTTATCACTAACAGTAACGTTACTTCTCGGAGGATTTGCTATAGAAGGTGAAAATCTATTTGCTGAAACACCAGGATTAACGCAAACAGCGGTAGAACCATTCCACTGGAAATCAACTTGGGGTAATCAATTTAGTTATCCAGAAGGTGAAGAGGTATGTGTTGCAGAATTCGTTGCTTTTCTTAACGAATGTTTTGCTAACAAGATTTTCTATGCAAGTGAAATACCTGAATTGCCCTTTATATGTTATAATTTGTATAATTTGATGTCTTATAATCCCTTAGAATGGAGCTCTTCTGGTTGCGGTCCGATTTTTCAAGAAGCAGACAATTTTACATATCGTTATGTAGTTTCTGAGGGACATGAGCACGATATTATCGATAGTATCAGAAGCCTTCAGATGTGGAGTTATTTTCTCGAGTGGAGAAAGTCTCCTTCTCTTGATGAAATGTGTGATTATTTGAATGCCTGTTTTTCTGGAGATCAAGAAACTGCCAATAGTATTAAGAATCGGAGTTATTTAAAGTTACCCGTGAGGACGGCTAATAATCCTGTTTATACTTTCGATGAAAATGCTACAACTCCTAGGAGATTTTATATTGAGCAATGCACTCTTTATCCGTTTGATATAGCAGATAAACTTGTATCTTCTATTAGAGAAGCTCAAGAACAAGGCGCTGCTGGAAGTTATGATTGGTGGTATGAAATGCCAGATGGTGGGCGCTCTTTTATTACAATTACATATGATCAAAATCAAGCCAGTGCTTCTTTTTACTATAAACCTGAGTGTTTTTACCGTGTGATTTGGGCTAAAGAATGGCAGGAGTCCCATAAAGAGTAGAAGAACTTGCGCGGGTAACACGAACTTGGAAAATTTCTCGATAAAAACGTTCTCCTCCTTCAAAAATCACAATCTTATTTGTGCGAGTGCGTCCTGCAAGGCGTGTAGGGTCGTTTCTGCTAGGACCTTCACAGAGGATTTCTTGAAGGGTTCCAACGCAAGCATTTAATTTTTGAGCGGCAGAGGCATTGATAATTTCTAAAAGATCTTTGTTTCGAAATTCTTTGATCTCTTCCGGAAGTTGCCCCTCCATTGTGGCGGCAGGAGTGTCACCGCGTTGGGAGTATCTAAAAATAAAAGCATTATCAAATTCAAGTTCTTCAGCAAGGCGTCGGCTTGCAAGATAGTCCTCTTCAGTTTCTCCAGGAAATCCGACGATGATGTCAGTGGTGATGGCAATCTCAGGGCGAGCGGCACGAAGATCATGAACAAGTTTACGGTAGGAAGCAGCCGTGTAAGGACGATGCATTGCTTTGAGGATTCGATCGGATCCTGATTGCAATGGCAAATGAACCTGCTCCATGATTTTTGGCAAACGCCCAATGCAGTCAACAAGATCTTTACGAAAGCCCATAGGGTGAGGTGAGGTAAAACGAATTCGTTCTAATCCGTCAACGGCATGAAGAGCCTCGAGAAGTTGGACGAAGGGACTTTTTCCATCGACTTTTGGCATTTCATGCCTGCCATAGAGATTGACAATTTGACCTAAGAGAGTGACTTCTTTCACCCCATTGGCAACAAGTTGTTCAGCTTTGGTCAGTGCAGCCGTAATGTCATCGCGCAGTG
>CAYYAN010000258.1:1798-2408 GCA_964469825.1 uncultured Chthoniobacter sp.
TAGTACAATTTCACCAATCGGACGTCCGCGTTCAGGACCTCGCGTTGTTGGAACAATGCAAAAAGTGCAATGCATATTGCATCCTTGCATGATGGAGATAAATTCTGTGGCATTCTTTTCAGTGAGAAGATGATCACGAATGGTGTTTTGAGAACCCTCTTCCATTCCAACATCGACAATGGGAGGTCGTGCAGACAAGGCCAGAGATTTAAATTCATCTTCTTCTTGTGCCCGTGCGACTTCTTCTCGGCGTTTGATTGCCTCGTTAACATAATCAACAACGCGATGAAACTTTTGAGTCCCAACAATAAGATCAACATGAGGTGTTTTCTCTGCAAGAGCTCCTCCTAAGCGCTGCGCCATGCACCCAAGATAACCCAGAACGAGTTGAGGTTTGAGACGACGGTTTTTTTTGAGGAAGCCCATTTTTCCAATAGCCTTGCTTTCGGCCATTTCACGGACGCTACAAGTATTGAGTAAAATGACATCAGCCTCCTTTTCATGAAGAGCGATGGTATAACCATTCGCTACCAAATCACGAGCGACTTGTTCGGAGTCGCGTTCGTTCATTTGGCAGCCATAGGTCTTGATATAAACGGAAGGCATAAAG
>CAYYAN010000259.1:0-2376 GCA_964469825.1 uncultured Chthoniobacter sp.
TATACCCCTCTCCTCTTCTGCTCCGCAATCGTAATAAATATACTCAGTAAAATAACGAAGAGCGAATGCAGGATCTAAGCAAGAAGCAGCAATGACGTCTCTCTCTCGCAGCCCTCGTTCTTTTGCCTGGTGAAGCAGATTCGTAATTTCTTCTTGATGAGGATGATCTTTTTTTAAAACCCACCTTGCAAAAACAAAAGGTAACCCCGTAAATCGATACCACTCTTCTCCTAAATCAAAAATTGAACATGTAGTATGATGCTGACGGAAGGCAATGGCAGGATCGCCAATCAAGAGTTGAGGTAGTGTCTCACTCTTTTCTTCATGAGTTTCTACAAACTCTGGATCAAGCTCATAAAATTTTCTTAAAATAATTTTTATGAGTTGATTGGAAGTGTGCGAAGCTGGATCAAGTTTTATTTTTTTTATTTTTTCTAACGATCCTTCATATGCTAAGAAGACGCTATAGACAGGACCTCGACATCCAATAGCAATGTCATTCACTGGCTGCAATTGAGGTCGCTGCAAAATATCATAGAGCGATAGTAATGCTGCATCGACTCGTCCTGACTCAAAAATAGAAAGCAATTTGGAAGGAGTTGTTTTAATAAGTTCACAAGAAACTCCTCGCAATAAAGGCTTCGCATTAAGATAAGAAACGGCACCAAGAGCAATCATCTTTCTTCAATTTTTTGGATATGTCGATAGAACGTATCTCGTTGTCGCGGCTCCCGGCCTGCTTTGCGAATCACTTTTTCAAAAGCCATCGTACTCTGCTCTTGCGGTGTTTTTGCACCAGCCATGTGAAAAATTTTTTCCTCTTTGATGGTTCCATGCAAATCATCAACACCATAATCAAGTCCTCTTGCAGCAGTTTCAAGTCCCATACTAATCCAATAAGCAGTGATGTGATCGAAATTGTCGAGAAAAAGACGAGCGATTGCTAGGTTTTTTAAATTTTCTTCAGCAGCAACTGGTATAATGTGAGCAAGCTCTGTTGTCTCAGGAATAAAAGCATACGGAATAAAGGCTGTAAACCCTCTCGTCTCATCTTGAAGTTTTCGAAGCTTCTCCAAATGATCGATACGATGAGCTGCTGTTTCAATATGTCCATAGAGCATGGTTGCAGTACTCCTCATACCCATTTGATGCCAAAGACGATGAACTTCGAGCCATTCTTCGGCCGTTTCTTTACCACGACAAATTTGATCGCGTATCATTGGATCAAAAATTTCAGCTCCTCCTCCCGTCAAAGCATCTAGACCAGCCTCGCGCAGCAACTGCAATGTTTCAGAAATAGATTTTTTAAAAATCCGTTTTGCTAAATGACGAATCTCAATTGCTGTAAAAGCTTTTACTTTGATCTCCGGAGAGACACGCTTCATTTCAAGCAACAATTCAAGATACCAACTTGCAGAGAGCGTTGGATGAAGTCCTCCAACCATATGAATCTCTGTGGCCCCTTCTTCCCATGCATCCTTAGTCGCAGCCACAATTTCAGGAATAACCATCTCAAATGCGTGTGGATCGCGTTTCTTCGCACCGAAGGCACAAAACTGACAGTTGAGAATACAAAGATTAGCGTAATTGATGTAGCGATTAAAAATATAAGTGGCAATGGCTCCATGCTTTTTCTTCCTAACCTCATTAGCCATCGTTCCTATTCCCTCCAAGTCATCAGAAGCATAAAGAATCATTCCCTCTTCTGGCGAGAGACGCTCTCCTGCTTCTATTTTTTTCCAGAGAGGAAGTAATAAAGGGTCCTTAATTTTCATGAGTAACAAGATTAACTTTTATGATTAATTCATGGCAAAATATTAAATTGTTTTGCTGATTAGTTAAAGCTCTATAAATAAATAATGGGAAATTCTACACACTTCAGTATCTCATTTATGTCTTTCGAGCTTTGTTCCGATTATCAACCTCAAGGAGATCAAGCTCAGGCCATTGATAAATTGACCCGTTCACTTGCTGCAGGAAATCGCCATCAAACGTTGCTTGGTGTTACCGGTTCAGGAAAAACGTTTACCACGGCCAATATCATTCAAGCGCTGAATCGTCCAACATTAATCATGTCGCATAATAAAACATTAGCGGCACAACTCTATTCTGAGTTCAAACAATTTTTCCCTAACAACGCCGTTGAATATTTTGTCAGCTACTTTGATTACTATCAGCCAGAAGCCTATATTCCTCGCTCCGACACCTACATTGAAAAAGATAGTTCCATTAACGAAGAGATCGAACGCCTTCGACTTTCTACAACGAGCTCGCTCTTGACACGCCGTGATGTCATTGTTGTTGCTAGTGTCTCCTGCATCGATGGTTTGGCATCACCTGAAGATTTTTTAGAAATGATTTTGACTCTCAAGCAGG
>CAYYAN010000260.1:0-2373 GCA_964469825.1 uncultured Chthoniobacter sp.
AAAAATAAAAATAGAGATGAGATCTATTTTCTCGATCATACCCATCTCAATATGGGATGGCAAAAAACCGGTGTTTTAGAACATGAAACTATTTGTAGTGTTCAGTATGGTTTAGGACGTTTTTTTATTTTTGGTATTGATACCAACAATCATCATTCTCTGGTCTCTTCATCCTCTGACAATGGCCATACTTGGAATCAGCAAGAAATCTTAGACTCCACAAGCCATTATGATGTTGCTGCTTTTTCTTCAGCACAAGGCCTCGTAACGGGGCGTGAAGGAGCTGTCGCAAAAACTAATGATGGGATCACATGGAAGCAAATCATTTCTCCTTCTGGTTCAAAGAAAAAAGTCTTTTCTTTACAGCATGGTTCTTATGATGAACTCGGATTTGTCATCGCAGAAGCCTCCTCCCAAAAACGTGATGGCTTTTTTCTTATTGATGACTTTACACAAAAAGAATCACTTTTTTCAACAGATACCACTACTTGGAATAAAATAGATGACATGACGAATGCCTTCACCGCAGGTTCAGGAGAATTTCTAATTTATCAAGGAAAGGGATTTGCTTACCATTACCCAGGTATTGAAACAGGCTCTGACTATGCTATAACACCAGCTGAAAAAAGGCCTCCTCTTTTTAAAGCACTCCAAGCTAACACGGCTCCTCAGATTGAAATTCTCGATGTTGTCAGCTGTCCACTTGGTCAAAGAAGAGGCTGGGTTTATCTTGGTAAAGATCTTAAGACGGAACACTCCCTCATCATCTATTCCGGAAATAGAACTTTTTTTGTCGCAGATACTAGCCCAACAGCTCAAAACAATCCGATGATAGCCATAAGCGCTACGACATTGATAACCTCAGAAAAAGAGAGCAAGTCTGAGAATGGACTTCTTGCGATTGCTAGTGATGGAGCTGCTTATATAGCGAGTACGACTTTATCTTTTTAGAGCATTCATGCCCACCTGTTATAGTCTATTAATACACTATAAATTTTTCCACCATGCCCTTTACCATTTTTCATGCATCTATTACAATAAAACGACGTGAAAACCTCTATTGAAGCCCATCCCCAACAACCTCATCGCCCAGTTCTGCTCCTTCTCGTTACCCTGAGCTTCTGTCATCTTCTCAATGATGTTACTCAGTCATTGGTTCCTGCAATTTATCCACTTTTAAAAGGATCTTTTCACCTTACCTTTTTCCAAATTGGGTTAATTACGCTCTCGAGCCAAGTCACCGGCTCTGTCCTGCAACCTTTTATTGGACTTTACACTGATCGCTATCCAAAACCGTTCGCCTTGGCGTTAGGCATGAGCTTTTTATTTTGTGGACTTCTCCTGATTGCTTTCACTAATCAATTTCACTATCTTTTGGCAGGGGCAGGACTTATTGGAGCTGGAGCAGCTATTTTCCATCCAGAGGCCTCACGCATTGCTCATATGGCTTCCGGAGGAAATCATGGGCTTGCACAATCACTGTTCCAAGTTGGTGGAAATGCAGGAACCTCGCTTGGACCTTTGCTAGCAGCTCTCTTCATTGTTCCCTATGGACGTCATCAACTTGGATGGTTTAGTGGGTTTGCTCTACTAGGAATCATCATTCTTACACAAGTTGGTTTTTGGTTTATCAAAAACATTCATCGCCTTCCTAGCAAGGCTGCAGCAAAAGCCAATTACACTTCTTTTCCAAAATTTAAAATTGTAATGGCTTTAGCCATTCTCATGATTCTCGTCTTTTCAAAATTCTTCTATATGGCGAGCATGATCAATTATTTTACCTTTTTCCTCATCAAAAAATTTCATCTTTCCATTCCTACAGCTCAATACTTTTTGTTCCTCTTTCTTTTCTCAACAGCTGCTGGAACGATTATTGGAGGCCCTCTCGGAGACCGTTATGGGCGCAAAAAAATTATTTGGGCTTCAATTTTAGGCGTTGCGCCCTTTTCTATTTTTCTTCCTTATGCGAACCTATTTTGGATTGGCATTTTAGTTGTTCCTATTGGATTGATTCTCTCTTCAGCGTTTTCAGCAATCCTTGTTTACGCTCAAGAACTTTTACCAGGAAACGTCGGCTTAATCTCAGGTCTCTTCTTTGGCTTGGCTTTTGGGATGGCAGGTTTTGGCTCCGTTCTCCTAGGGGCCCTCGCCGACAAAACAAGCATTGAGTTTGTTTTTAAGATCTGCGCCTACCTTCCTTTCCTCGGCTTGTTGACAGGTTTCTTGCCGAATATTAACAGAAGAAAAGAAGAAAAATGAACTACAAGAGCACAAAAAAAACTAAAGAAACATAAAGGAATCTAGCTCGGATATTTCACGGCAATTCTGCTGCGGCTTGCGAGAGCCAGGTGTATACAGCGTCAGTCTAGGATT
>CAYYAN010000261.1:0-2146 GCA_964469825.1 uncultured Chthoniobacter sp.
TTTTATGGCGAGAAATAGGAAAATTTGTGTCTTGGGAACAGGAAGCTGGGGAAGTGCTTTAGCATTAACGATAGCACAACAGGGAAATCCTGTAACGCTTTGGGGTCACCATCCTCATCATGTTGCTGATATCAAACTTTCTCGACTCAATCCCACTTATGTTCCTGGTATTGTTTTTCCAAAAAATATCCATCTGACTCATGATATCACGGAGTGTTGTGATGCTGATGTGATTTTTTTTGTGATTCCTTCAAAGTTTTTAAGAAGTGTTGCCAGCGAGTTCGTAACAGCTTCTTCACATTTCACTGGAACCATTATTTCGTGCACTAAAGGTATCGAACATCAAAGCGGTAAATTAATGAGTGAGGTTTTAGCAGAGATCATGCCTCATGCCTCGATGGCAGTTCTCTCTGGTCCAAATTTAGCGGGCGATGTTGCGCGTGGTTTGCCTGCAGCTGGAGTTTTGGGATGTGAAGACTCTTCCTTAAGAACAAACTTGCTCTCCATTTTTCAAAAAACTTCCTATCGTGCTTATAGCAGCTCGGATCTTCGTGGCATTCAGCTTGGAGGTGCCTTGAAAAATATTTTTGCCATTGCTGCTGCTGTTTCTGATGGTTTAGGAATGGGAGAAAATGCTAAAGCAGGTATGGTGACGAGATCTCTTGCAGAAATGATTCGTCTTGGAACAGCCATGGGGGGCAATCGTCAAACTTTTAGTGGATTGAGTGGTGTTGGAGACCTGATGGCAACATGCTTTAGTCAACAGAGTCGAAACTATCAAGCAGGCTTACAATTGTGTCATGGAAAATCAGCCAATGAGATTCAACATTCCATGGTTATGGTTGCCGAAGGACTTCCTACTGCAAAAAGCGCACAGGCTTGTGCTCAAAAGCTTGATGTTGAAGTGCCGATTATTGATGCCGTTGTTGACCTTCTTCATCAAAAGAAAACGCCTCAGGAAGCGATGAAGGGATTGTTAGGAAGAAGTCTCAAGGCTGAAGGCTAGCTCCAATGCCTGTAGTGGAGCAATTCTCAATAACTGATTCACAAACGAATGAATAAGTTTTTCCCATGAAATACATATCCACATAATTTTACTTTTTTCTACAATGGACTGAATTTTATCGTAAAAGAAAATATTGCAAAATAGCTGTCGTGCTGTGAGATTGTTTTAGGCTTCAAGTGAAGAAAAGGAATTGGTTTTTGAAAAGTAAATTTAACAAAATAGAATTTTATGGACCGAGCTAGTTTAGGAGGAAGTGAATGTGTTGGTTTTCTTGACGATATTAGTTTCAGAGATTCCATGGTCTCCGGAGGTGATACATCAGCAGACAATGCTAAACAACCAGGCATGCTCAGTGGGATTGGAACTAGTATAACTGCCTTTTTTGCCAATGCTGGAAAAAGTCTCAGGAGCCTTTTTTCTTCAGCTAGGGAAGGAGTTAAAAATGCTATTCCCGGAAGCTCTTCACTGCCTTCGTTGAATTCTGCATTTAGCTCAGCTTCGAAGTCTCTCTCATCGTTAGTAAAAGGTTTTAGTTTTAAAACGCCGACGTTTATGACTTCGAAAGATAATAGAAGAAGTAATGATGAGAAGATATTGACGGAGGATACAAATGGCGATGATGATAGAGACTCTATATCAACGGAAGATAGATTTTCTACGACTTCAAGAGGCTCTGAAATTCAGCTCGATCAATTGAGAGCTTCTGAGGGATTTCAGGCGGGAGATGAAATTATAGACATAAAGACTGGCCATACCCACATTGTTTAAAGTGAAGCAAAAACAAAATAAAAACTTGTCTTACTTTCTGGAAAAGTTGACGCTTCCCTTGTAAGTTTTTTAAAAACTAACCAGCCTCTTTACCCTTTATTCTTATGGCATCACCTTATCTCTCACTACTTGAAACCTTACGACAACATTGCGAGCTTCCTGAATTTCCTGACCCGCTTCCTTCAAACTTGCTTAACTTAGAACTCAAGGAAGGCCCAACAATTACCATCAATTTTAATGAAGAGACACAATACGTAGAGATCTTCTCTCCGATTGGTGCCTACGATCCTAAGAATGAATTGGAAGTGCTGAAAAAAATTGGTCAAGCCTCTCGACCGATTAGTACCAGTCAGCTGAATCCCTTACGGGAAT
>CAYYAN010000261.1:2156-2365 GCA_964469825.1 uncultured Chthoniobacter sp.
AAGTGCTGAAAAAAATTGGTCAAGCCAACTTCTTATGGGCAGCAACTGCTGGTGGCACGCTCAGTGCACGTCCCGAAGAACAGACCGTCTACCTTGCTTATCAAACTCCGATCTCAGCACTCGAGGGAGAAGATTTTATCCACCTCGTTGAAAAATTTATCGATGTCGTCCAACAATGGCAGCAGATTCTTGAGAAGATAGAGAGTGGA
>CAYYAN010000262.1:0-2338 GCA_964469825.1 uncultured Chthoniobacter sp.
TTAATGAGATCCCCAGTAATCATGATTCTTCATCTTCCTCTTCATGGAATCTTTCCAGTTCTCAAAGTCCTTCACAATATTCAGAAAGGCTTAGCGAAGAGGCTTTGAAATGATGTTCAAACTCGCACGCAAATGGTATAGAATAAATGAGAGAAACTTATTCATTCGTTTGTGAATCAGTTATTGAGAATTGTTTTCCTAGAGGCATTGAGGTTAACCCGGATATTTGCTCTATCGACAAACATGAATTCGTTAATTACCGTTGAGTCATGACTTTTTCATCGCATCGCTTTTTATGGCGCTTTCTGATGTTGGTTTTTTGTGTGACTGTTTATCAGCAAGCAATGGCTGGACAAGTGCAGATGTCTGTACGATCTCACTCAGTTGATTTAAAAACGGCTCTTAATCGAGTTCTAGTTGTTAATATTGATAAAAGTGAATCAGTTGTTCGTTCTACTTCATCCCTTGAGAGTCTTACGCGAACACTCAATGCCTTACAACCGAGTTTCCTCATGGGTTTTTCTCACCTAGCTGATGAGACTCCTCTTTCAACATCTCAAGTTGCTCTTTTTCTAGAAATTCGTCAAAAAATTCTAGCAACAAATCCTCGCTGCAAATTTGCAGTGACACTTTCTGTTGCGAATTATCTCACACCTGCTGAATTGCTTAATAAGCTTCAAGAGATAACGACGAAATTAAATCCAGATGCTATTCATTTAGTAGTTTCTTCCAATAATGAAGTAGTTTCTTTAACAGCGATGTTGAAAGGTATCGAATTTGCGCATGCTCATGGAGAGTTGGTCTTTTATGAAGGACCTTCTACCATGATTCCTGATGGGATAGATTGCTTTGTGATGAAGGCTAGCAATGGAGAGGTACATCGTGATGAAATTAATAATTTTAAAATGAAGCATCATCTTCCGATAATTGTTCGAGTTTCTTCTGTGCTGCATTCTCAAGATCCAAAGGGAATTCTTCTTTTGACCCATTTAGCTGAAGAGCAAGTTTCTTTTGGTTATCATCTTGCTTATCCTATTCATCTCCCTCAAGTAGTACCGCTTTCAACACTTAGTTCTGAAAAAGATACCTCACTCTTGGTTACGCTTCGTGCATTGATGGCACGATTTAATTAGAGACTTTCATTAGCAACAATAAGTTCTCCAACTTTCTTCCAATTCTGTTCAGCGAAAAGTGGAACCTTAGATTGATGAAGACGCAAGGTTCGGGAATTTTGAAAACCACCAATAGAAATCCAGTAGTGGGCGTAATCGGTAGAAATTAATTTTTTGTTTTGTGTGTCGTATTGCTTGCGAAGATCAAGCAAGTGCCATCCTTCGTGTGGGTCGCCTTCAATTTGGCGCCATTTTTTATCTCCAATTTCCCAACCTGCATCGAGCATGGCTGGTGTAGAGACGATCAGCTGACCAATGAGTTCATCTTGTGCTCGATAGACTTTAACAAGGCTACCTTCAAATTCATCACCAACGCGCTCCCAGATGCCTTCGAGTTCGTGAGCTGTTTGTGGATTCTTAAAAAGACCAAGCATAAATAAAATTTAGCGTTTCTTTTTAAAATAAAAATATTAAAATCGCGATATGAATTCGCAAGCGAGTTTTTTCGAGCTTTTAGAAGAGCTCGCTCTTTTTTATGGAATCTCTTCGGCTCTCGATGAGGTAAAAAAAGAAAATCACTCTCCTTCTGAGAATTGGGGGGGCTGGTTAGAGTTCATCCTTAGTGACGAGAGGAAGATCAAAGTGCACTTGCAAGTTGAGCAAATCAAGGAATGGAATATGCTACGCTTGCTTCTGACGTTTCAAAAATCAAATGATGGTCGAGCTTGGACAGCTCATCAGGAATTTTTAGAGGCACTTCTTCTTTGTCGTGTTTTTCCGGGAACAATTTTTCCTGTGGTGCCGATCTTGTTGCCTCATGATGAAATTCAATGGCAGGCTCTCTTTCCTTTAGAAGTAGAAATTAAAACGATTAAGAATGCTGTTATTGCCGTGATGGAAGGAGCCATTTCTTTTTATGAAGGGGTGGCCGAGTTAACTCGCGATCTTGGATTTCGAAAAGAACTCACTATTCATTTACGCACTTTTGCCTATTCTTCTGGTTTAGCTTGGACTTTGGGAGAATGGGAACGACAGAAATTGCGACATCCTAATGCTTCTCATGCGATGGAAACTTATTCGCCTGAGGGACATTATTATCGTTTATTGCCATCTACGGAGAAAGTTGCCGGGATGATTGCGATTAATTTAGGAAATATGACTGATTTTGTGGGTGTTGAAAATTTATTGCCCCATCTTCTTAAGGCTAATGCAATCACATTTTTGAG
>CAYYAN010000263.1:0-2337 GCA_964469825.1 uncultured Chthoniobacter sp.
CCTAAATTCCGCAGTTGGACGTAGCAAAATTAGGTTGTAGGAAAGAAAAGTCAGGCAAAAAATGAGGAAGTTTTTTCAACTGCGGCGCAGTTAGGTCAAGCCAGAGGCAAAGTCTCTTGTAGCCTTCTTTGAGCTCTTGCCACCATTGGCCAGAGGCTGAGATTTGAAGAAATTTTTGTCGTCCACTTTGAACTAATCGACCTGCAATGAGCAGGAACCATCTTCTTCCATGAGCAGCTTCAATGTGACGTTTTGGAGAGATGAGGCGCAAAAAGAGATTCCACAAGTTGTATGTCAACAAAAGCAGGCGTGCTGCTAATTCACTGACGCACCGTTTACGAGAAGAAAAGCCATTAAAGCCCCATTGATTTTTGAGTTCATCAAAAACATTCTCTGCATCAGCTCTATTGCGATAAAGCTCTACAATCTGCCAGGCGCTTGCTTCTTGATTGGAAAGATCTGTGACATAGGCTTCAAACTCATGTTGTGTTTCATCCCAAAATGTTCCATTTTTTTCTTTTGGTAAAACTCCTAACAACCGTCGTCCAAAAATAACTCTTCGTGCACGGCTCCAATTAGGTAAGCAGACTATTGCCTCTCCAACTTGCAATACTCCTCGACGTGCCGGTCCATGCCAATCTTTTTCATCAATAGAAACCAAAGTCTTTCTCAAATTAGCAGTCATCCGTAATTTGAAAAGATAATGAGGACGACCCTCCTTTCTTTCATGCCACGCCATAATCTTTTCATGTCCCAACCCCATATCTCCTCGATTTAGCCAGACACTAGCTCCACCAAGCCATTGACTACATTCTTCCATCGCTTCTTCCCACTGCGTACTTGTTACCGTGTTGCCATGACGAAAACGATAGTAGGGACACATTCTTGTTCCTGCTGCAACAGCCAATAATGGATGAAAGCTTCGTCTTCCTCGCTTCTCTGGATTGTAACCAACCTCCGCTCCCTCCTGATGTCCATATTTGGTTTGCACCGTTGAATCCCAATCTAAGATCAGTGTTTGGGGTAAGGCCTTCCATATTGGTTTGCTTCCTTCGGCTATCCAATCGGCCGCTTCTTTTGCCTCTATGGATGCAAAAAAACGTCTCACCGTGTCATCGCTAACAACGTTCTTAATTCCTAAAAGCTCATTGACCGTAGGATCCTCTCTGAGTCTAGCTATGTGTCTAAATCGCCTCCCATCACAAAGTGCCGTCAACATAAAGCTCTGCAGGATATCGTAGATAGGAGCTGCATTGGGACTGCTCCTCTTAATAGGTGCTTCTTTTGCCAAAGTTTCTACAATTTCAGTTCGGGCAATGAATGCACTCCAGGGAACTATTCCTCCATACGGCGTCAATGCATCATTGCTACTGCTTAATCGAACTTTTCCTCCCGCTGTTGGAAATACAAATTGCTCTTCACCTCGCAGGTGAATCTCTTTGATTCGCTTTTTTTTCATTTATAAACTTTACCTCAGCACCTTACACTAAATCACCTCTTTTTAAACTGCGGAATTTAGGTTGAAAAAAGATTCAGCTTTTCCGTTTCTTTATGAGGAGACAACCTTTGAACTCCATCAGCACTCATTTCCCAATGCCACTCTGCTTTTTTTTCGGATCCTAATTTCAATGGAATATCAGATAAAGAAGGAAGTTCCTTTTTGTTATTTTTCCAATAACAACATCCTGTTGCTATGATCTTTTTAAAAAGTTCTTCTCCTTCAGTTCCTATTAATTCATAAGTATCATCATCATAGTAAAAGTTTCTATACTCATAAAGGCTACGCATTCCTTTTAACTGAACTAATATTCCTCTTGTTACCTCATCTAGCAATTTCTGATGATTTTCTCTACTAAAATCAAATGCTTTATAAGCGCTAAATTTTCCAGATTTTAATCTCCTAGCAAAAACAATCTTTATCTCAATTTTTAGAGAAACAGAAGCGGTATAAGAAACTGGTCGAGAGAGTAAGTAACAAAATCGAGATGGCGTTGAGGCAACTTGCTTTTCTTGAGCATTGGTACTTTTTTCTAGAGAGTTTTGTGGATAGGTATTTCATGGAAAAAATCTATTCTTATTGCTGGTTCTTTAGCAAAGGAATAGAATTCGCTATCAATCGACTTATTCTCATGCCGCGCTACCTTGATCCTAAAAACGATTTTGCTTTTAAGAAGATTTTTGGGTATCATCCTGACTTGCTGAAAAATTTTCTTACTGCTAGAAGATGAGAATATTAAGCGTTTTAAAAAATGCTCCAAGCAGCTAACCTTTCTCAAAAGGAAGCAGAAAAATTTCTTGGTAATTAATTAATGATACAAGTCCATAAATATTTCTGTT
>CAYYAN010000264.1:0-1672 GCA_964469825.1 uncultured Chthoniobacter sp.
TCCTTCATTAAAAAAGAAGGTCTTAGTGAGCGTCAGGATTTTCGTAAAAAAGCTGAAGCCTTAGAAGAACATTTTGCAAAACAGAAAGATACCGGCTTCTATTCTCCTGAAAAAATTAAGGAGATGATGAAAGAAAATTTGAAAGATGGTACTCCGGAGAAAATTGCCGATAATTTGAAAATGGCCACCGAAGTAGCTCGTAAAGAATCCGAAGGTTTTACTCATTTGAATTCCCAAATTAGCGTAGGCGGAGTCACTATTCACAAAATGAGTGAGGAATCCAAGAAACAATATCTCGACTACTACCGCACTTTAAGCCTAAAAGATCGTAAAGAAAAAGGAGTCGATCAATGGGAAGCCATGGTTAATAACGAAGGTGCTTTAGCCAAACATTCAGATAAATTTTCCAATGTATATGCCGATCATGGCGTACAAGCGCTCGATCAAATTTACAAAGACAATCCAGACGCTCTTCGTTTAGCAGTTCAAAGTTTCGAACACTTAGACTTTATGCAAAAGGTGGATGCTTTAAAGAAGCACGCTACCCTAGTAAAAGTGGCTAAGAATAAAGAAGAAATGGAGCACAACCTTACTCTCCAAGCCATCAGTGGAAAATTAGACAAAGCGACTAGCGACAAAAATATTTCACAAAAAACTCGAGATAGATATCTACAATTTTTCAAAGACGAAAACAATTTCAAAAATCCAGACACTAAAATCCCTGGAGATATGAAGGAGTTCAGAAAAGCTTATGATGTTTTTATAAGCCCTACTGCAGATGAAAAGCACAAGAATCTTGCTGCTTATGAAGCCCGCAGAAAATCTTTCTCCAAAGATTTAAAACATTTGCAGGAAATCAATCCGGCAATTTCAGAAGAAGATATCAAGAAGTGGCAGGATAAATACGACGCTGAAGGTTGGACAAAACGTGAACAAATTCACAAACAAGAACTTCTTCCAAAAATCTCTAAAGAAAACGAAGATCGCAAGAAACGTATTGGCTTAGAAGAGAAAGCTGGAATGAAAGAAAAAGATAAAAAGGAAAAAGGCAAAGAAGCTGCCGGCTTAGCCGAAACGATCACTGCGGTGACTGAGCTCATGGCCAATGATCAAGGTGCCGAGGCTATGCAAAAACTTTTAGAATTCAACAAATCTGAACCCGACAATCCAAAAATTCTTTTCTGGATGCAAACTGTTGGTAACTATATGAAAGAATTCGGTACTGGTAAAAAACGTGAAGCCACATTGGAAAAAGAAATCGAACACGAGCTTGATAAAGTTGCCAGTGAAGACAAAGGCGTTCAAGACGAATTGCTCGAACAGCAGATCAAAACTCTCAACATGGAAGGTGTTAAACAAAGTGAACAACGTCATAATAAAACAGTTTCCGGACAAGAAAGAGCTCGTAAAGAATCTATGGAACGTGTTCAAGGAAGAGGTCTTGAAGCTGATCTTACAGCCGATGCTTACAAGCAATTAGGCAAAGATTTCCAAGTAGACAAAGAAGGTAAAGCCAAGAAAATCGAAGAGGTCCAATTCAAAGACAACAACCTAAAGATGCAAGAACAAGATCGTTTCCGTATGAAGCGCGAAACCTTCAAAGAACAAACCAGACTTGATAAGAAAGAAGGTATGTTTACAGCCATGAAAGACAAACAGGGAAATGTCATCG
>CAYYAN010000264.1:1682-2313 GCA_964469825.1 uncultured Chthoniobacter sp.
AATTACAACAATCCGAATTAGAAAAACTTGAAAAAGAAATGGCCGATAAAGCTCAGAAAAAAGTAGAACGTCGTATCACTTCAAATGATAACCAAGCTAATAACGTCTTCGACATCCAAACTAGAATTGCCGCTCGCCGTAAAGCAAAAGATCTCATCGACAAGAAGAGAAATGAAAGATTGAGAGCTGCATAAAATATGTGTATACTGAGGCCAATGTTCCTAAGCCTCTCACTTCTCATTTTAGTCGTAGCAATTACCGTTTTCCTAACGATCTCTTTCTACGTAACTATTTTTGGTGGTGGACCTTTTGTTCCTACTCCAATGTATGCCGTACACAAAGTTCTTAAGGCCGCTGGCATAAAAAAAGGCCAGAAAGTTTATGATATCGGCGCTGGCGACGGACGCTTTATTCACTTCGCGGCAAAAGATTACGGCGCAGATGCTACAGGTTTTGAAATGGATCCTTCTGTTTATTTTATTGCCAAAATGCGCCAATGGTTTTGGGGATGGAAAGGAAAAATGATTCGCTCAAATTTTCAAAAATATAGTTTAAAAGATGCCGACGTTGTTGTTTGTTATATGATGCCAAACACTCTCGCAAAATTTCAAACACAATTTGATAAAGATTT
>CAYYAN010000265.1:0-2298 GCA_964469825.1 uncultured Chthoniobacter sp.
GGCTGTTGCTGGAGGCCTTCCTTTTATTCTTAAGAATCCTGCTGCTGTTACTGCCGCTGCTCAACAAGCTTGGAATCATTACACACCTGATGTTGCTTTAGAAAAAGCAAGAACAGCTCTGTATCGTTGGAGAAATCCAGCTGAAGGTTATACTAGTGCATTAACACTGATGCAGCAAACTCAAGAAATGGATTTAAAGGCGATGGAGAATCTATACTCTTTCTTTGAAAGTTTCATTTCCGTGAATCATATTGCTGCCATTGAAGAAAAGAAAGCTGATGAAAATGACATTCTTCCAAAAACGATGACTTCTCCAGAAGTGATGACTCTTGAAAAAGCTCGTGATATTCTCATCAATCAAATAAAACAAAGAATCCACTATCGCGAAGATTTGATGCGCACACTGCAAGAAAAATTGAATGCTATTAAAGAGAAAAAAACATTAATAGAACAACAAGCGCAAGCAATCTTTCACAGCTCTACTTTTAGAATGAATTATCCAAGGGGAATATGAGGTGAATTCACAGTTGAAGTGCAACAGATGATTGAAAAAGACTTCTGTAGGAGTTTTATAGTTGAAGCATTTTCTTGGAGTATGATTGTAGAGGGAAATTAAATGATCAAGATCTTGTTGAGAGATTTAAGATAGGTCGCTTTTTCGAGGAAGAGGTCTGCGCATTCTAGCAATGGCATTTTCAATTCCTCCCTTTTCAATTTTACAGAAAAAATGTTGCTTAACCTGTTTTAACCTAGATATTGAGTGCATGTTGATGCAACTTGATCATTACCCTTTACGCTTTCTGAAGCTAAAACGTAATTCCAACCTGTGCTCCTAAGACTAGTGCGTTAGGAATATGGCCTGTACCACCTGGGTTAACAATATACTGTAGATCAGGCTGTACATAAAAGAAGCGTGTAAAGTTTACACGATATCCAAATTCAGAAACCATTTCGTAAATAGGATCTCCGTTACCTTGAGATTCTTGCTGTGATTGATAGGAAGGACTAAATCCGCCAAAACCGAGTCCAAAAATAGTACTATCATTAACACGTCCAGGAATAAGACCTTGATAAATGCAGCCTCCTTTGGCTTGGTAGGTTAGGATGGAAATGCTGGCTTCAGGCGAATAGGCTAATTCTGTCCAGAGTATGAGACCAGCTTCTGTCAGTGGATTAGGGCGATAAACCATTTGATCAGCGTGGCAGTAAAAAGCATATGCATTATTAAGATTAGTGTTGCTCGTAAATTGAGCAGTTCCAGCAGTAGTGTAGTAACTACCAACAAAATAATGACCAGGTAGTTTTTTTAATTTGGAAATATCAATAGGAGTTTTAAAAGATTTATCGTCAGATTTGCTATCTCTTTTTTGCTCTTCTTTATTTTCATAGTCAAAAATAGAGCGACTTCCAGGTCTACAACATTCAGGATTCCAGCTATATTGAGCAAACATGGAAACACCATCATTAGGGTAGAAATTCCAGTTTAAGCCATTAAGAGAGCTGATAGTAGCTTGATAAACGCCATAGCGAAGATCTGTATCATCAGTCAGTCTGAGTTTTACTCGACTTCCCCAACTTGCATTAGGACTCCAGGTTGTTTTCATGTTGGTAGGAGCTGCTTGAAGACTTCCAACATAGTTCCAAAGTAAAGGTGAATTATCAAATTCATCCATGGCACAGCAACGCCCGAAAATCCAGTTAACACGGCCATCCCAGATGTCTTGATTCCAATAAAGGTTGACCCATTTCATGGTCTGGCCACCGACCATTCCATTAACGGTAAATTGATTGCCAATGTGATTTCCTGTGGAAAGATTTTCTTGCCACCCTCCGTCTTGTTGCATGGCACTCATAATAAAGTGACCTCCTTTCCATCCAAACAGTTTTTCTGTTTCTATTAAAAGTGAAAGCGAAATATTATCAACATAGGCAAACGTTTGGCTATTTCCGCCAACTGGATTGCCGAGGAATAGGCCCGTATAGACGGTTGAAAAGTCGAGCCCAGGTTCGTGCAAAAAATCGCGGGGTCCAAACCAATTGCCAGAGGCGTATTGAAGTTCTTTCACCGTGTGCGGCATAGCAGGCATCGGTTGAAAGGCTGAGATTTTTTGTTGCTGAGGAGAATTGGAATCAAAAATTTGTGTGATCAATTCATCATCTTCTGTTTCTTCTGGATTAAGAGCTTTAAAAGCTGTTGTCAGAGTTCTTAGTCCTCGTATTCGTTGATGAAGTTCTGGCGTTGGAGTCGGTGTCGCCGTTGGAGTTGGCTCAGTAACTTGATTAGTGGAGCTGAGGACT
>CAYYAN010000266.1:0-2291 GCA_964469825.1 uncultured Chthoniobacter sp.
AAAAAACCTCTCTGTTATGAACATAAAAACTATTACTGCGCTCCTTGCCTTTTACAGTCTTGTTCTTTTCCATCCCTCAACAGCGAAAGCCTGTAGCCGCATCACCTACATAGGGCCTGATCAAATCGTCGCCATGGGACGAACGATGGACTGGATGGAAGATATCAAAACAGATCTTTGGGCTTTCCCTGCTGGCATCAAACGTTCTGGCAACAATAATGACCCTCAAAGCCTTCAGTGGACTTCAAAATATGGAAGCGTCATCGCGAGTGGTTACAATATTGGAAGCACTGATGGCATCAACACAGAAGGTTTGTGCGCTAATTTGCTTTATCTTTCAGATACCCAATATGGAAAACCAAAAGCTGAACAAAAAAATTTATCAATCTTGAGTTGGGCTCAATATTTTTTAGACAACTATGCAACGGTTGATGAAGCGGTCAAAGACTTTGGAAAAGATGTTGTCAATATCGTTGCGAATACTCTTCCTAATGGCTCGCAAGCCACCGTCCACTTGGCTATCGCAGATCGCAGCGGAGACAATGCCATTTTTGAATATGTTCATGGAAAATTAGTGATTCATCATAACAAGGCTTATAATGTCATGACCAATGAGCCAACCTATGAGAAGCAGCTTGCTTTGAATGAATATTGGCAAGAACTCAAAGGAGCTTTTCTTCCCGGAACAGAAAATCCTTCCGATCGATTTGTACGAGCCAGTTATTTTTTGAATAAAGCTCAAAAAACTTCTCATCCCGAACAAGCCATCGCCGTTGTTTTTTCCATCATGCGTAATGTCTCTGTCCCCATGATGGAGAACACAGATCCCAATCATCCAAATATTGCCGCGACTATTTGGCGCAGCGCAGCAGATCTCAAAAACAACATTTACTATTTTGAAAGTAGTGAACGCCCTAATGTTTTTTGGGTCGACTTAAATAAACTCGATCTCAAAAAAGGAGCTTCCATTAAAAAACTGCCGCTACAACAAGGCCAGATCTATGCTGGAGAAGTCAGCAATAAATTTATTACCAGCCCTTCCTTCTTTTTACAGGATAAGTAAGCTCCCTCTTCTAACATGGACATCAAATTTGCCACAGAAGAAAATATTCCTTTAATTCTTCAATTCATCAAAGAACTAGCTGATTACGAAAAACTCCTTCATGAAGTCGTCGCGACAGAAAAAATTTTAAAAGAAAAACTGTTTGGTGAAAAAAAATATGCGGAAGTTGTTTTTGCCTACGATGGCGAAGAGCCTGTCGGCTTTGCTTTATTCTTTCACAACTTCTCAACTTTCCTTGGAAAGCCAGGCCTCTACCTTGAAGACCTCTATGTGAGACCAACCCATCGAAGCAAAGGAATCGGTCAGCAACTTTTAAGATTTCTTGCGCAGCTAGCAAAAAAAAGGGATTGCGGGCGCCTCGAATGGTGGGTTCTCAACTGGAATAAAAAAGCCATCGATTTTTATTTGAAGATTGGAGCTATCCCAATGGATGAATGGACGGTATTTCGAGTCACAGGTCAAGCATTGGAAGAGCTTACTCATTCATAAGAAGACTCTATTGCTTGATGCCCTTGTGAATCTCTGGGGCTCCCTCATTCCAAAAAACAGTCTGCTTGATTTTTGAAATAAACCAGATTTCTTTTTCACACACACAAGTAAATTCATAAAAAGCGTGTGTGTTGAAAAACTGTTCCCCTCGCCGGCGCAAGATCAAAGCCGAACAGCAACATGTTGCTTTCTGTTCACTCTGAATATCTATTTCTAAATTAGAAAAAAGATGCTGTGTTTGCAGCATCTCTAATGCTGTTTTTCGCTGAGCTACGTATTCTTGAGCCGTGAGCGTTTCTTTTTTGCCACGCAAGCTCGTGTAGTCACACTTAACCCGCTCTGCTAAGCACTGCTCCATCACATCCCATGCCTTTAAATCAAAACTATTCGCAAATTTGAAAAGGAGATTGCTAATGGAGTTTGTGCTGGATGCATTCATTCTCATGACGTTCACCATTTTTTATTTAAGCGTACTAAATTCTGGCAAATAACCTTCCACAAAGCACGATTACCTCTTCGACATGCATCTCGCTCTTGATTAAATCTACTTCTTGCGGGATTCCGCCCATGATGCCAATTTTCATTTTTCTAATAAGAATGCTTCGAAAAGGATCTTCTCTACGAATTCCTTTTTACCAAGCGTATATTTTTCACGATTGTTACAAAACTGTTTCTTTAACCCGAATATTTACGATTAGGGCATAAGGCCTGGAGTTTTGCCAAAAATAGGTAAAAAGAG
>CAYYAN010000267.1:0-2289 GCA_964469825.1 uncultured Chthoniobacter sp.
AATAATCTCGCAGAGATATTTTTGGTGTTGAATTGTATTCCAACCATGATTTGAGGTGATTTGTCCCAATGTATCTGGAACCAGGGTTACTTGTTGAGGTTTTACCTCTAACACAAGATCGACAAATTTTTTCTCGATTGGATTACCTTCTATATTAAATTCTGTCGTGATAATTTTTTTTAGCTGTCTCACATCATCATAGCGAATATGTCGTTCATCGGGGCGAGGGTGCACCGTGATCCCATCAGCACCAAAATGTTGAATATCACTAGCAGCTTGTACAACATCAGGCATATTGCCACCACGTGAGTTGCGCAATGTGGCGATTTTATTAATATTGACGGAAAGTTTAGTCATGAGCTAGAGCCTACAGAGGGCCATACATGGCAACTAAGAAGCTATTAAAAAAGTTATGATTTTTAAAAACTCAGCGGTTAAAAGTTTACACTATTATTCCAACATAAATATCTAATGTTGTTTTTGCTGGATCAACTGCACGGTCATCGTAAACTTCAAAATCAGCAATATAATTTCGTTTTCCAATGGGAGAAGGAGTTTCAGCCTCTAGTCTCCATATTGTTTGCCAAGTATCAATGCAGACCTGAGGCATCTGACCAGGTCCTGCTGTCATTTTAATATACTGCTGCGTTGGTATCGTTAATTGGGAAAAACCCTCAGGCACTTTTTCAAAGGAGCTAACAACTTCACCAATAAAATAATCATATTCACCAGTATAATCAGATTCATAATTCGTATAGACACAATAAGTCGTGCCAGGACTGATACGATGAGGAATTTTTTCTGAAGACTGATTGCTGAAATATCTCTGAAGCATCTCAGGAATACGTGCGGTGCTGAGATCCATTTCATAATGAAGGCTCGTCCGACAAGTAAGACCTATTAATTTTAATGCAGGCAATGAGAGTTTTTTCATAAAAAGTTTGGAAGTTCGAACGTTAAAATATTAAGAGAACTTATAAAAGCCAAATAATTAACCAGGATATTTCATGGCAATTCGGCGCGAGGTGCCGCAATAGCCTGATGTAGAAAAGGAAGGCAAAGAATGCAGTGTAAACGAGGCTCTGGCAAGCCGCAGCGGAATTACCGTAAAATATTTTACTTATCTATTTTCAAGCTTTCCATTGACTTGAAAAAATAAGAGATGAAGTGTTGGATTATTGAGAAAAAATTTCCTTATACCTTTGAGGAAGTTTGGAAAATTCACGAAGAGTGGCATCGATGCACTTTCTAAAAACGACGCATGAAGAACGAAGACTTATTTTCATTTTTAACAAAAATTGAAAATAACGATTTTCCTTATTTGCATCGTACGCAAATAAGAAATAGTCTTATTATCGATTTTTAAAATTTTCGAAAATAAGAAAACTTATGGATATCAAAAAATCTCCTTCAGGAAAAGTGATGATTTATTAATGGAGTGGCTCTCCAAGCTTATGATGTCTTGTCTAGAGCGGAACGGATTAATGAAATCATTACAACATGGAAAATGAAAATTGGAGGAGATGCGTCTGGAATATTACAACAAATGATTACTCATTTTGCTAAAAATCCTTATTTCACAGCTAAAACAGGAATGAAAAAATTTAATTGTGCTTTTTCTACCATCCAACGAGCTATTGTAAAATTGGAAAAGATCAAAATGATTTCTAAGGTTTCAGCAGGAAAAAGAGACCGTGTCTATTGTGCCAAGGCCATTCTCTCCATTTTAGAAGAACCAACAAAGTTGAAATAAATCGTGATGAAAAATTTTCTGATAGTTTTTTTAAGCCTGGGTGGAATGTTACTACATGCCTCTGAGCAACCCGTTCATCAAGGCTTCATCAAAGTTCCAGGAGAGGAGCTCTATTATCAGCAGTTTGGACTACCTGCCAAAGAGAAGCTTCCTATTGTTGTTTTGCATGGAGGTCCTGGTATGGATCAGAGTTATCTTTTGCCGCAAATGTTGGAATTGACTAAAGATCGCGAAGTAATTTTTTATGATCAACGGAGTTCAGGAAAATCGAGCACGCACCCTTTTGATCCTGGTCAAATCACGATGAAGCGCTTTGTTGATGATTTAGAAGCAGTGCGTAAACATTTTGGATTTCAAAAAATGATTTTGCTCGGTCATTCGTGGGGAGGTGTTCTTGCTGCGGAATATGCTATTAACTATCCTAACCATGTCGCAGGATTAATGCTTTTAGATTCAGTGCCCATGACGCTAAGTGGTATGAAAGTTTTCGATCAAAAGTGTGCGCATCAATTGAACACAATCCAGCCGGTATTGGA
>CAYYAN010000268.1:0-1800 GCA_964469825.1 uncultured Chthoniobacter sp.
ATTATCAGGATCAGTGTCCTCAACCACCTCAACTGAATACGACTGACCTACTTCAGGCATAATTGAATCCTTGATAAGCTCGATAGATTTTCTACCCTCCGCGCTACTTTTATAAATAGTAGTTCCGCCCTTACCTTTTTCGTCTCGAAAAACAACTTCTCTTATAATAAGGGAATTTCTCACTTCCTGATTTTCAGGACCTTGTTCAAAGTTTTCTCTGTTCATTTTTTTCTTTTAAATAAGCCCTTTTTATATTATTTCGCCTTGTTTAAGAAGATATCTATTGACATTTTAGTCATTATACTGTATGATGTTGCTATTGATGTAGAAATGGAGGAAAAAACGTTCGTAATTCAGTTAAAACTCTGTAATCCAGAAATGCTGTAAAAACTTGTTTAGTTTTGGTTGAGACGATATGGGAATTAGATTTTGGGGCGCCGTTAGGTGACCCAAGACAACTAATTCCTGCGAGATTGGGTGGGCTCGACAGGAGCTTCATTTGGCTAGCCATGCCATTCGAAGAACAGTGTTTACGCTAGCCATGCGGACTCACTTACTTATTTGCTCCCCATACCTCGCAAAACAACCCAAGGCTATATATCTTCGCGATATATGGCCTTTTATTTTGTGTTTTTATTATATCACGAAAAAATCACAATTTAACATCTTTTAGATATTTCTTTAACGACTTAACGATCGCGGGAGTTAGATTTTTTAACTCCGTTCCAATATATTCCCCTAGGTTTTCATCAAGAATAGTGTTATTCCAAACATCATTAAATCCATACCTGCCTGACGAATAAACACCACCGATTTGAAAAGCCCTAAGAACTTCACCTCGTTTATGTAATTTTTCAATCTCTTGCTTTGTCAGTTCAGACTTGTCAGGTTCCCCGTCTGTAACTTCAAAAGTGATATCCATTACCTTACCTTGGCTTATCCGTTGCTCCTCGCCTGGTGTAATAGAGTTATTGACCTGCTCCAAAGCTTCATGATCAGCTGTGCTTTTTAAAATCGGATCAAAATCAGTAGCTTTTCTGACCATAACATCTTCATAGTTTTTATTTAAACCATTAATTTTTTCAAGGGCTCTTATAACACCAACAATAACGTTTTGGCTATCAAATGATTTAACCTTAATATTATAGACACCAAAAAACCAAATATCAGTTTCAACTTTCAATTTTGACTTAGTTTGTTGACGGCTCCGGTTCAGATGCATATTAAATTCATTAAATGACGACATAAGTAAAACCATAGTCTCTTTTAATGTTTTTAGTTTTTTACCTTGATCTTCAAACATTGAACCCGACACGTCGGCTAAAAATCTAACCCGAATTACCTCTGGGTGTTTAACTAGTCCTTCTTTGGCCTCCATGCGATCCATGACTCTCACATCATCAAGATGACCTTTTGCAATTTGTGGCCACTGACGAATCGCTTCCTGAACGTCTAAATCCACTCCCGTTTTAAAATGACCGACTTTACCCCGAGTAATCGCGCTAGAGCTACCATAAACAATACTACGCCATAACACTGCTAATTCTTCCAAGAAAGGTTCAACAGTGCGTTCAAGTGATTTATATTCTTGCAATGACTCATAACTTACGGCATGTTTCTCAGCCCATTCTTTATCTAACACTGCTTGAGCTTCGCGAGCTTTTTCCTCTAAAGTTTTGTCCCGCTCTTCACTTCGTTGTTCCTTTTCCTTTTGTTTCTGCTCTTGTTCTTCCCGGCGTTTATCTGCCCACTCAGTCATCTGCTTTTCATCAATTTGATCAGGGCTGTGCTCTTTTTCAA
>CAYYAN010000268.1:1810-2251 GCA_964469825.1 uncultured Chthoniobacter sp.
AAACTCGTCATAATGCTCTTTGAAAGGATTTGCGTCTCCGGTTTGCTGTTGTGACTGAGATCCTTTAGATGGTTTTTCTTGCTCATCATCCCCATCTTCTTCGTTGGTTGAGCCTGATTGGTTCTGTTCTTGCTCATCATCCTGGGCTACTTCATTGGTTGAGCCTGACTGATTCTGTTCTTCCTCGCCAGACTGGCTTTCATCTTGATTTTCACTGTTCTCCTCACCACTTTGTTGTTCTGAAGATTCTTCACCTGACTGCTCTTCTTCTGACTCACCCGGCCCCCCTTTGTTTTGTGGCTTCTGATTCTGTTTGGTAGGATCCCATTCTTCAAGATCTTCCATTAACAATGCTGTAAAAATTGGTTCCAGGGTTTGCGCTAATACACGTTGGCGTTGTACTACGCGGGTATCCCTGCCTCGTTTTGGCTTTATGAAGCT
>CAYYAN010000269.1:0-2246 GCA_964469825.1 uncultured Chthoniobacter sp.
AAAAGAATTAGACGAATATTTAAAGCGTATTGAAGAAGCTAAAAAGCGAGATCATCGCAAAATTGGTCGCGAACAAGGCCTCTTTCATATCGATGACATGGTAGGCCAAGGCCTCATCCTATGGACCCCAAAAGGCGCTATCATTCGCCAAGAATTACAAAATTTCATCGGCGAGGAACTCCGCAAACAAGGATACTCCCAAGTCTTTACTCCTCATATTGGACGTCTCGACCTCTTCCGCACCTCTGGCCATTTTCCTTACTACGCAGAATCTCAATTTCCTCCCCTTATTGATCGAGAAACCATCGCACAATTAGCAGAAGAAAAATGCAGCTGTTCCGAATTGAGCAACCGCTTGGATCAAGGTACTGTTGATGGCTTTTTGCTCAAGCCGATGAATTGCCCAATGCACATCAAAATTTTTGATGCAGAGCCGCGTAGCTACCGTGATCTTCCTGTCCGGCTGGCAGAATTTGGCACAGTCTATCGCTGGGAACAATCAGGCGAACTCAACGGCATGACTCGTGTCCGCGGCTTTACGCAAGATGACGCTCATCTGTTCTGCACCGAAGAACAAATTTCTGCAGAAATTCAAGGATGCCTTAATCTTGTAAAAACAGTACTGACCACCTTCCACCTTACTGACTATCGAGTACGTATTGGACTTCGAGATCCAGCTTCAGATAAATATGTCGGAAGTCAGGAACATTGGGAAAAGGCAGAAACAGCCTGCCGTGAAGCAGCTCAATGTCTAGGTGTCTCTTTTTCACAAGAAGCTGGCGAAGCAGCGTTCTATGGACCTAAAATCGACTTCGTCGTTAAAGATGTTCTCGGACGCGACTGGCAATTAGGAACAGTTCAAGTTGACTTTAATCTTCCACGCCGTTTCAACCTTAAGTATACCGGTTCTGATGGAAAACAACACGTTCCAGTCATGATCCATCGTGCTCCATTTGGTTCTTTAGAACGTTTTACAGGAGTTTTGATTGAACACTTTGCTGGCAACTTCCCGCTTTGGCTTGCTCCTGAGCAAGTCCGCATCCTTCCGATTTCTGAAAAACTTTCTACCTATGCTCAGACAATCCTTTCGGAACTGATGGCTCAAGGTGTGCGCACAACAGCTGATTTTTCTTCCGAAAAAATCGGCGCAAAAATTCGCCTTGCTCAAATAGAGAAAGTTCCTTACATGCTCGTTATTGGCAATCGTGAAGAAGCAGCAGGTCAACTCTCTCTTCGCAGTCGCATCAAAGGAGACGAAGGTTCTTTTTCTAAGGAAGATTTTTATCAGCGCTTAGAAGAAGAAATCAAAAATCGTAAATAACTCTATTTACATCTCTCATTTTTTTGTTAACTATTTTTCAACCTCAACTTATTCCCGCTTATTAATCCCGACTTCATCCGCATCAACGAACGAATTCGCGCCCGCGAAGTTCGTGTTATCATTGGTTCTACAGGCCAGCAATTAGGCATCCTCCGCACAGATGATGCATTGCGCCAGGCAAAATCTTACGGACTCGATCTTATCGAGATTTCTCCCAATGCTACACCTCCAGTTTGCCGCATTGCTGACTTTGGAAAATATAAATATGAGCTTACAAAGCAGGAAAAAGAACGTAAGCAACATCACGCAAAAATCAAAGAGATTAAATTTCGCGTTAAAATTGGAACTCATGATTATGAAACCAAGCTACGTCATGCAGAAGAATTTTTAGACAAAGGAAATAAATTAAAAATTCAACTTCAATTCCGAGGCCGCGAAATTGCCCACAAGGACCTTGGGATGGCAATGATGGATAAAATTAAAGCCGATCTTGAAACGATGGCAATTGTCGATATGCCAGCCAAAATTGTTGGCCGCGCCATTGGAATGTCAATGACTCCACTTCCTGCCGCCAAGCGCAAACGCCGCTTTGCTAAACCTGAAGAAAGCTTTGAGGAAATCGAAGCACGCGATGCTGCTGAAGAAAACGAAGAAGAATAAACCATTCGCGTTTGATTCTTAGGTTTCGTTACTTTCTCTGTTTTTCCTAGCCCTGATGTTTCATCACTCTCGTGACGAGAAAGTAGCGAGAGTGATGAAATATCCTGGCTAGGTTGAGCTTCTTAAGTTTGACACAATGCGTTATAAATGATATGAACCTATTTCTTTATGCCGCGCTACCTAGATCCCAAAAATGATTTTGCTTTTAAAAAGATTTTTGGGCACCACCCCAATTTATTAAAAAGCTTTCTCAATGCGATTTTGC
>CAYYAN010000270.1:0-2233 GCA_964469825.1 uncultured Chthoniobacter sp.
ACATCAGGCTGCGCGGCGCCTCGCGACGAATTGCCATGAAATATCCGGGTTAACTTTTCCCTGAGACTTTTGAACGCATCGTCGCAGCAATGATAAAACCAATTCCCATGATGATGAGAAAGAATGAAAAAAATTCTCCACGTGTAAACATCCCAATGAGAGGAGCATCGGGTTCGCGGAAGATTTCTCCCATGATGCGCAGCAAAGCGTAAGCAATAAAAAAAGTTCCAGTCAGAATCCCATTAGGCAAACGAAAACGCGTGCGCAAAACCCATAGGAGCGTGAAAAGAACGATCCCTTCCAAAAAGGCTTCAATGAGCTGGGAAGGATAGCGCGGAGTCAAGATGGTGGCTAGATAGTTACGGAGAGCTGGAGAACTGCTAACGCCGGCAACTACAGCATCAACGTTAGAAAATTTAGGGTCAATCGCAGCTGTATCTTGCAAGGTAGCGACAACAAATCCAGGCGGAAGAAAAGCTAACTCTTTAGGAAATTGCATCGCCCAAAAAACGGTAGCGGCACGTCCAAAAAGTTCTCCATTGATAAAATTGGCACAACGACCGAGGAATAAGCCAATGGGAGCAACAACAACGAGATTATCTCCCAGATTGAGCCAGGAGACATGATGACGCCGTGCATACCAGAGTGAGTAAAGCGCAAGTCCAATAATACCACCATGGCTTGACATTCCTCCTTCCCAGACGCGGAAAAAAATTAAGGGGTTCTGTAAAAAACCATCAAGGTCATAAAATAACATGTAACCCAATCTGCCCCCAACAACAACACCAAGAAGTGCTCCCCATGTGATAAAGTCCGTTACTTGATCAGGCGTTAAATCACTATAGCCTCGTCGTGCAAGGTGGCGATAGAGGAGCGTACCGAAAAGGAAAGCAAAAACGTAGGCAAGACCATACCAACGGAGGCCGATGTTATCGGTAAAGCGAATGAGGAAGGGACTGAGATCGTGAACGTAGAAAGCGAGCATTGAGAAGGACTACAGATTGAAAGATGAAGAAATAAAAGTTTGATTATACACCATGAGCATGCGTGTTTTAGGTTTTTTACGTCGAAATTTTTTTCTAGCAAGGCGGAGGGTTGCAACGCTATGCAAGCATAACGCAAGATCCGATAAGGATGCCAGCCTGGATATTTCAACCCTCTCTACTGCGAAAGCCGGGTTAGGGCTGCCGCTGCATCTTCTCTACTGTAGGAGCTAGGATCTCCATATCCCAAGCATCGTCATTGCCCCCTAGAATTCTTTCTTCACTTCCAATTTTAGAATTGGTTGCTGGTTGACGAATGCTGTTAGGCATTTGAACGCCAATCTTCGTTAAAATCGGAATAATCTTGGGATCAGTATTGATCATTGCATTATAAAAGGTAATACGAGCTGTTTTTCTAGCTGAGATAACAGTGGGAGCTTGCAATCCTTTTTGATGCGCTATTTCTAATTTTTTTCGATCAGCTGAAGTTAAGACAGCAACTGACTCTGGTGGGTAGTTAGCGAGCCAAGAGCTGAATTTCATGCCAAAATGTTTTTTATGATGAGGCACTTGGAGCTGAGTTTTGGGAGCATGAGCATCCATATTAGCAAAAATAGTATCAATGGTAGGATCAGCCTTGAGCATCGCATTATGTAAAGCAATCCTAGCAATGCGACGTGTTGATTGTACTGCTGGAGTCTGTAATGCTTGAGTGCGGGTTTGATGATATTCTTGTAACTCATCAGGTGTCAGCTTAGAGAGATCAGAATTAGCAAAGGAAGTGGCAATAAAAAATGCAGTCAAGCAGTTCAAAAAAAGAATTGTTTTCATAAAATAAAAAAATTTATTCCCAGAATTTCAAAGCTGCTAATGCGCCATTTGAATTCCTTTTGATTAAATTGTTATGCTCATGCACTACAACAGTTCTGGCGCTCCGAGTAGATCCTTTACACGCAAGAGCAATCGTCCTGCAGCGCCGCCATCGAGGACACGATGATCAAAGCTCAATGTGAATTGAGCTTCGGTTATTGGAACAAAGTCTTTCGTTGTTGGATCCCAAGAAGGAACAGTTTGGCCAACCCCCATGCCGAGAAGCAATGTTTGTTCTGGAAGAGGAATCGGCGTGGCCATTGTAAGACCAAAAACACCGTAGTTAGTGATAGTAGCAATAGAACCTCCTGTGTCGCTAGTAGCAAGACGGCGGGCACGAGCAAGTTCAACAAGCCGATTATAGCGTTCCACTAATTCAG
>CAYYAN010000271.1:0-2202 GCA_964469825.1 uncultured Chthoniobacter sp.
GCAGCAATTTTAGATGACGATACTTCGGTAATGTGGGGTAAGGTTGAAGACCATATTTCAACTCCTTTGCTACAGCCGGGAGAAAGAGTTCTCTCGTTATTTTCAGATTCGGGAACCTCTGAAAAAGTAGCTTATCTAAATAGTGGCCGCTTGATCTCATGGGCAGACTACAACCCTCCTGAAGTTTACAATTCCGCAACCTTGCCAGTAGCAGGAAAAACGATTCTCAAAATCACAGATAATGCTGTTCTTTTTGATGATTATACTGGCTTTAGCTGGGACTCACATGGATGTGTTGAGTCCCTCTACCCTCATGGAGATGTCGTAGATGTTGCTTCTACCGTAATATTTGGAATCCCTGTTACTCTTTCGAGTGAAGGAACTGTTAGTGAGGGCCTCCGTGATATAACTCCAGCAACTCCACGACTCCGAAAAATTATTTCGATTTCTACAACACCTATCCCATCGATCGACGCCTATTTTGGTCGTAGTGATACTGTCAGCCTTACACCGATTGACATGCTTTCCCAATTTGCTATTGCTGGCGATGAGATGAGTTCGTTTGATCCTAATCGTCTAGGAGATTGGGAGTATCAATTAGCAGGGAGTAACGAATGGAAACATCTGGAAGTTTGGCATAACTTTTATAACAACTCAGCAATACTTCGTGCTGATACAAAAATTAGATTTGTCTCTAATAAAATTGACGATCCTTACTTTGTTCCTCGTCTGACAATGAGACTCTTAGGGCCAAACGCGATTAGTCATATTCCGGATGACTCAGATACAGTTTCTGTTCCTCTTCTTCCTCCGGTTAGGCCAAGTGCAAAGTGAATTTTTTTCAGTGAAGGATGAAAATTTATTTTCAGAACTCCTATTTCGTCGAGCGACGATTGCTGATCTGTCTGAGATTTTGAAATTGCTCGTTGAAGATGAACTTGGAAAAGGACGAGAGTCTTTAGAATTAGATCCTAGAAGGGTCTACGAAGCAGCCTTTGAAAAAATTGACCGTGATCCCAATCACAACCTCATGGTTGTTGAGTATGAAAATGAGATCATCGGAACAGTTCATTTGACACTTTTTCCTTCGTTGACTTTTCAAGGATCAACACGATTACAATTGGAGGCTGTGCGCGTTGCCAAAAAATTCCAAGGATGTGGTGTTGGCACTTGGATGTTTAAAAAAATTTTTGAATATGCCAAAAAAGAGAACGCTCCCATCATTCAACTCACAACGAATAAAAAACGAGAGCGTGCAAAAAGGTTTTATGAAAATTTGGGCTTTGAAGCGAGTCATGAAGGGATGAAAAAGCATGTGAAGTTTTAAAAAATGAAAAATCTTCTAATAGCTTTTTTAAGTGTGGATGGAATGTTACTGCATGCTTCTGAACAACCCATTCAACAAGGTTTTATCAATTTTGAAGCAAATAGAAACTTTTTGAAAAAACTATGAAAACAATAGGACTTCTTGGTTGGGCCCCTTGGGCCTCAACGATTACGTATTACAAATTGCTGAATGAAATGGTCAATGAGCGCTTAGGTGGTGATCACAACGCGAGAATTTTGCTCAGAAGCATTGATTATCATGAAATCAAAAGTAACTACGCGAAAGACCATCAACATGTGGCTGATTTGGTGGAAGAGGAATTACAAGGATTAATCGCTTTGAAGCCAGACTGTATCTTGATTTGCAATAATACTCTTCACAAATATTACGACATCATCAAAGGCCGCCTTGCCTCTACAATCCCAGTTTTTCACGCTACCGAGTTAGTTGCTCAGGAGCTTCATCAAAAAAATTACCAACACGTTTTACTTTTAGCGACGAAGAACACGTTAGAAGATGGTTTCTTTGCACGAAAGTTAGAAGGCGCAGACCTTCATGTTACCATCCCTAATGAGAAAGAGCGTCTAGAAATTCATCATATCATTAATCGAGAATTGGTGAAAAATGAAGTTTCTGAAGAATCTAAGAAATTTTTTTCTGAATTGATTCATTCGTATCACACTTTGGATGCAGTTGTCTTGGGATGTACAGAATTGCCATTAGCAGTTCAACAAGGCAATTCAGTGTTACCTGTCATCAACTCCATTTTTTTACAGTGTAAAACGGCAGTGGAGTACGCACTTCAAAAATAAAAATTTTCATTCCATAGCTCCTATCATGACAACAAGACTCTACCTTAAAGATACCTACTTGTT
>CAYYAN010000272.1:0-2166 GCA_964469825.1 uncultured Chthoniobacter sp.
CTTCTTGCTGTAGAACATCCTTTTCAAGAAAAGCATGCAACGACTGTTGGGCCAGAGATGGTAACACAAAATTGGCCGCATCCCCGCGAAGGTAGGGATCCTGCTGTTGTTAATACGACCTCCATGTCATCTTCGACTTTTTTTTCTCCTCAAAAAAAATATGATCTGGGAAGTTTAATTGATCTAGCTCTGAATAACAATCCTTCTACTCGAGCAGCTTGGAGCCAAGCTAAGGCTGCATCAGCCTCAGTAGGAGAAGCTCGTTCACTCTATTACCCATGGGTAAAAACTGGTTTTATTGGTGGTTATGATTATAACTACACGCCCGTTGCTTCTGGTCCTAACGTTTATAGTCGCAATCAGGCGACTGTTTTTTTTAGCATGGAATATGTTTTGCTTGATTTTGGGAGGCGCGATGCTGATGTCGCAAGGACCATTGCGACCTTTAATGCGCTTGGTTTAACCTATCAACGGAAATTACAGGAAATTATTTTTGCCGTTCAAAAAGCCTACTTTGAGCATGAAGCTTCTCTTTGGAAAAAGAAGGCAGCTGAAATGAATCTTGCCTTTTTATCAACCTTGGCAGATATGATTGCTCGTGAAAATGTCACAGGGCTGTCTGCAGAACCCGAAATGTTGACAGCAAGGAAACGGGTTCTTGAGGCTCAGTATCAGGTTGAATCAGCAGCAGCAGCTGTCAAAAATACATTAGGAGAACTTTGCGTTGCTGCAGCTCTTCCTGCTAATACACCTTTACAAATAATAACGACGGAGCGACCTATTTCTACGAAAAGGTTGAGAGGTGATGCTAACGAGTTAGTGCGGCAAGCCATGCTCTTACGTCCTGATATTGCAGCTCGTATTGCTGAAGTTAAGGCAAGTAAAGAGGCTACGCGTCGAGCCATTGCAGATTTTTTTCCAGTGATTAAACTTCAAGGTCAGTACATTAACTCTACTTTTGGATATACAGCAGTAGATAGTATTACTACCGGGAGTTACAGCGGTAATGGGGTTAGTGGGGCTAATGGTTATGTTGTTGGAAGCTGGGATATCTTTGATGGCTTAAACCGTATTTTTAAAGTACGACAACGACGTGAAGAAGACAAAGTTGCGGAGCGCAATTTAGAGCAAACTAAGTTGAATGCAACACGAGATGTCTGGACTTCTTTTAATAATGCTTTAGCTGCAGAACAGCGTGTGAATTTTGCAGAAGGATATGTTGCTTCTGCAAAAGAGACTTTCAATGCAGTCAAAACAGCCGTAGGAACTGGATTAACAAATGTGACTGATTTTGCAGATTCTGGAAGTACCGTTGCAAATGCTGATGCTGAATTAGCAAGCGCTGTTGCTGATTATTCAACAGCATTAGCTCTTCTTGCCTTTTCAGTTGGAACAACAACTCCTTCTCCTTCGCGTGTGCGTCAAGACCTCGGTAAGCCGGGAGAGTTGAAATTAAAAGCGTTTTCTTTTTAGTCGGTTATAGACCATTCGCGTTTGATTTTTAAAAAACCTAAAACTCGCACGCTCATAGTATAACCACAGGGACCTCGAGATGAATCGTGCACCATGACCTTGGAGAACAAACTTCGCCATAAAAATGTAATGTTTCCTGACCTCTACCTTGTGGAACCCAAACCTTGCAATAACGAGTACTATAAAACCAATCGCTGCCATCTTCGTACCATGGCGCATTGAAAGGGTTTTCAGGTGATAGAGCTTTACTAGGAGAGGAGGGCTTCGATGTTATTAGAGTGGAGTCTGCATAAAAATAAAAAAAGGTTGGAGCATCATCCAAAGAAATGATCATTTTGTCATTCTGCGATAATGTAATGACTGGTGTTATAATGACTTTAGTAGTAAATTCTAGAGTTTCCGATTCCTTGGAGCCATTCGGAGAAAAAAAGTGAATTGTTTCTAGTTTGACTCCATCTGATTGAAAAATTTCTGAAAGTGTGGTCTTAGGGTTTATGAAAAATACTTGAGCGTCAACTTGCTGCAAAGAAGTTCCCAGGATGAAAAGAAAGGAGAGGGCTGAAAAAAAGAAATTAAAATAATTTGATTTCATTCGATAGGAAAGACTGTAGACGTAAAGAATTAATGAGTTGTTAATATCGAGCCCTTGAATGAAAATGCAAACTTTTTTACACAATATGCTATTGGTATGCT
>CAYYAN010000273.1:0-2161 GCA_964469825.1 uncultured Chthoniobacter sp.
AAGCTCCATCAAACATCGCCATCATAGGCAAATACATCGTCACTCCAGAACTTCTTCACGACCTCTCTAAGTCTGAATCAACCAGTCATGATCGCGAAATACGCCTTATCGACGGCATGCGTGAATTCATCAAACATTCCCCTATTCACGGCTTCGAAATCGATGGTGAACGCTTCGACACTGGTGACAAACTTGGCTACCTCAAGGCCGTAACTCACTTCGCTCTCAAACACAAAGAACTCAGCGGCGAATATTTGAAGTTTTTAAAGAGTATTAAGAAGTAAAACTAGAAGCTCACAACACGGCAAGTTTACGTCAACATGCTTCTTCCCACATGCTTGTTTTGGAAGGCATTTTTTGCTATACTACCTAGATACGAAAAGTAGAAAACAAAAAAACAAAAATAAAAACAAATCATATGCAACATCAAAAAATCTCCCACCCTCTAATTGAAGAGGCGGACAAAAAGAAGAACGAAGGCAAACACGTAGAAGCTATCGCTTTATGCGAAAGAGTTCTTTCTAGTGACCTTGATTGCGTAGAAGCTTATGAAGAAATTGGCGACAATTATCTTAGTCTTCGCAAATATGACAGAGCTGAAAAAGCTCTTAAGCAAGCACTAAAATTTAATAAAAATAGTGCTAACGCCAACTATCTTCTTGGATTTGTTTATTCTTGCACAGGAAATTGGGCTGGTTCAGTAGAACTTTTAGAAAAAGCTGACGCTGCATATCCTAATCATCCAGAAATTCTTCGTTGTTTGGGATGGAGCATGTATCATTCAGGACAACAGAAAAGAGGTATTATTCTTTTAGAAAGAGCTCTTTATCTTGCTCCAAATGATCCTTTGATTTTGAATGACCTTGGAGTTTGCCATTTGAATGACAAACAATTCGACAGAGCTGCTCTTTTATTCAAAAAAACTTTGCAAATTGAACCTGATAACCAGAAAGCTAAGGAATGCCTTAACGCTGTCAGATTCTTCCAAAGAGAATATGAAAAATTGAGAAACAGCAAAAATGCTTAGAGTTAAGCTTGATTTTAAACAAAAGGTCTCTAAAATAGAGGCCTTTTTTAATTCTCAACATGGCTCTAAACTGGCTCAATCAAGAAATAGGCACAACAGATCAGGAACAATCTGCTCAAACAACATTCGGCATAGAATCATTCCGCCCAGGACAAAGTGAACTTATTACTGCAGCCATGGCTGGTAAAAATGTTTTAGGCATCATGCCCACCGGAAGCGGAAAATCATTGGTTTTTCAATTACCTAGACTACTTGGACCAAAAGGTCGTACTACCTTAGTCGTATCCCCTCTTTTGGCCTTAATGAGAAACCAAGTAAAAAATCTTCAGGACTTGGGAATTAGCGCCGCCGCTTATAATTCTTCTCTCGATGATGACAAAAGAGCGGAAGTTCTATCTCAAACCAGAGATGGTGCACTTGCCTTCCTCTTTACTTCGGCAGAACAACTTGGAAAAACTGACTTTATCGATGGCACCAGAGGAGCTCCATTTGACTCAACTGCTGTAGATGAAGCTCACTGCATTAGCCAATGGGGACATGATTTTCGCCCTAGCTATCTGGAAATAGACACCTTTAATAGAAGACGCAATATTGGACAAACTCTCGCCTTCACCGCTACAGCTTCAACAATGGTACAAGACGATATTCGCAAAAACCTTAATTTAAAAGATGCAGCCACTTACGAAAGTGACCCACATCGTCCAAATTTAAATTATCAAGTTTTGAAAACACCTACACCAGCGGATAAAAAAGCTAAATTACTAGAATTACTAAAAGCCAATCCAGATGGCTCAAGAATAATTTATTGCTCAAGCCGTATTGAAGCCTTTGCTCTACAAAAATCTCTTCAACAAAGCGGAATTCAGGCCGGACTCTACCACGGAAAAATGGAGACAGCAGAAAGAGAACAAACTGAACAAGACTTCCTTAGCGACAAAACTCAAACACTCATTGCAACCAATGCTTTCGGCATGGGAATAGATAAACCAAATATTCGTCTTATCGTTCATTACAACGTACCAGGCAATGTCGAAGCATACATGCAAGAAACCGGTCGTGCTGGAAGAGATGGAGAACAAGCAAATTGTGCCCTGTTATATCGTCCTGAAGATCTCGTCATCCAAAACAGATTTC
>CAYYAN010000274.1:0-2151 GCA_964469825.1 uncultured Chthoniobacter sp.
TTTTCTCTACAATTTTTTCATAGACACTGCGTATCTTCAAAACAACTCCCTCTGATTCCATTCCGTTCTTTTCTAGATCAAGACCATTGACCACAAGTCGCACATGAATGAGACGATCAGGAATAGTCCGATTTCCTTCTCTTTTTTCTATGCTAACGGTCACGCTATTTCCTTTGCGTATCGCCTTGTAATGCGTAAGAGCAAAATCTCCTGTTTTATAACCAACACCCTCTCCAGCATCTTCGTAGAGAGTCCCACGAGCCTCTCCTTTTCCATCGAGACAAACCAGCAATGTCAATGGCTTCAGTGATTCTTCATTTGTGTTTTGAATGACACGCCCGAGCGGAACAATCGATCCACCACGGATCTTGATGCGTGGTTGATAGCCATCTTCTTCTTGCTGCCCTAGAAGAAGATGAACATCGCGCCAAATACCACCAGGTAAACGAGGAAAACGAGCCCAAGGTGGAATCACGAGCAGATCTTCTCCTAATAAAAACGCTTGATCCTCGGAACGAAGTAGTAAATTTTTTGGATCTGCAAAAAAGACCGGTCGCATAATGGGATCGCCTTGTAGCGAGGCTTTGTAAAAGAGAGTGTAGAGGTAAGGCAACAATCGATAGCGTCGTTCCAAAGCTGTACGCGCAACGTTTTCAATTTTGGGACCAAAGACCCATGGCTCGCGCGGTGGATTATAGATTGCAGTATGAGCCCGTGCAAAAGGAATAAAGGGCGCAAGCACAATCCATTTTCCAAAAAGATCAGGATTCTCTTTTCCTGCATAACCACCAAGGTCAACTCCATTGAAAGGCTCACCCGAAAGGCCAAGATTGAGTGCCATCGGAATTGCCATCTTGAGATATTTCATTCCAGCACTGTTGTCTCCCGTCCAGGTTGCCGCGTAACGTTGACCACCAAGATAATTAGAACGCGTTAAAAGAAACGGCCTCTTCTCCGGACGCTCGTGCAAGATCCCAGCTCGGGTTGCACTGATCATCAGCATTCCATAAACATTATGATACATACGATGAATACCAGCTGGCAACCCTCCTCCACCGCGATGCCAGTTATCTTCTGGCATTGTCCCGCCTTTGATATAAAAAACGGAAGGCTCATTCATATCGTTCCAAACTCCATCGATGCCCTTTGCTAAAAAAGGATGATAGAGTCCCGACCACCATTGCCGCACTGCTGGCATCGTGAAGTCAGGAAAAACGCTCATCCCAGGCCAGACCTCGCCAGTAAAAGGTTGGCCATTTTTTTTAAGGACCCAGAAATTTTTTTTACTTCCTTCGCGATACACAAAATAGTTTGGATCTTTTTTAATGGCAGGGTCGACAATCCAAACGGAATGAAAGCCATGTTGTTGCAAGTAGTCATTCGTTGCTTTTGGGTCAGGAAAGCGCTCTGGATCAAAAGTAAAATCGCGATATCCATCCATGTAATGAATATCGAGCCAAATCACATCACAGGGCAGATGGCGAGCGCGATATTGGTCAGCAATTTCTCGAACTTTGCTATCAGGATAGTAAGAATAGCGACATTGTTGAAAACCAATCGCCCATTTTGGTGGAAGCGGCATTTTCCCTGTAAGATCGGCGAGCTTACGAACAACAGCCTGTGGTGTTTTTCCCTCAAGAACCACAACACGACAAGGTGATCCTTCACTCGTGAAAAGAATTTGCTGTGACAGCGTCTCTAAATGCGCTTTCCATGTTGTGTCAAAAATAATACCAAAAGCCGTTCCATCAAGGCGCACGCCTAATACCCACGGATGGGATTGATAAAGCCTACGTCCATGAGCATTGCTGTAATAAGTTGAATTGTCAGTGTTCCAAAGCGTGATTTTTTTTCCATTGCGCAAAAGAGGTCCCGTCACCTCCCCTGTCCCATAAAGCGAGGCGCCAAAGGGAACATCAAGAACAATCTTGGTGGTTTTTCCATCCGATGAAAATTGTGGAAAAAGTTTCCAATGTTTAGGCATGGATCCGATAGGCCTGAGTGGCTCTTCAAAAGCAAACGAAGGATTTTTCTCTGGATCGTACCCTTGAGGCACAAAGAGGGCACTATTTCCATCAAGCGCTTTTTGTTCAATGATTGGAAGTTTTTGATCACGCGCAGAGACAATGTTAATGAGTAAAGCAAGAGCGA
>CAYYAN010000275.1:0-2136 GCA_964469825.1 uncultured Chthoniobacter sp.
GAAAGATCATAATGCGTGTAATACCATACGTGCGATCGATGATTTTTTCTAGTTTTGGTATCTCAGCAAGCTCTTTTGTTTTTTCACACTCTAAAATTAGTAGAGCGTCTTCGTTCATAGCCTTCAAAAGTTCTGGAGTAGCTACTAGCTTAGAAATCCAGTCAACATTGGATTTCTTACATAACTCTACAAGAACTCCCTTATGGGCATAAGGAGGGTCAGCAAAAATAAGATCAAATTTTTCTTGCTGATGTTGAAGAAAAGAAAATGCATCTGTTTGTTTGATTATCCCGTTTAATTTTGTCAGCGCTAAATTTTGACGAATGATCTCGGCTGATTTTTTATCTTGGTCGACAAAAGTTACTGCGGCAGCCCCCCTGCTTAATGCCTCAATTCCCATTGCTCCAGTTCCTGCAAAAAGATCGAGCACACGCGCATCAGGAACACGTTCTCCCAATATTGAAAAAATAGCTGCTCTCACCCGATCCATCGTTGGCCGTGTGATAGCGGCAGGTGCCTTTAAAACTCTTCCTTTTGCTGTTCCTGCAATAATACGCATATAAAATAGGGGTCAGGCTTCAAATTTCAAATTTCAATCTTTCTAAATTTTCAATATCAAAAAGTAAGGTCATATCATTAAAATTTGAAATTTGAAGCCTGACCCCTATTTTTAAGTATTTAAAATTTAAAAATCTGACGAATAACTCCCTGCACATTGTTGTTGATTGCAGGAAGCGGTAGATGCTCAAGCAAGGTGCTATGAGGATGATCGAGAGATCCTGTGATTTCAAAAGGAAGTGCAACATAGCCAACTTGATCCGAAGGAACCAACAAGGCCACAGGAAGCAATCCTTGAAGCCGCGATTGCAGTTTAGCATTAATTAACAAAAGAGCACTTAACCGCAACGTGCCATCAAAAGAAATTGATCCAGGTCCACGAATGATCAAATTATTAGACTGTAGTTTAAAAGATTTTACGATCAATTGACGAGGAGTTATTGAATAAGTAGCGACTGCTTCATTGAATTTAAGAAATTGTAATTCTTGAATACCGAGAAGTTGGCCAATTTGAGCAAGAGGGCCTCCTGGTTTAAACTGCATGCCTATAATTTCTAACATCCCCTCTCCCTCTTTTTTCTCAGGATCCTCCAAAATACCTTTCATATAAAAAGTTCCTTGTAATTTCCCTTCAAGCGACTGGACTCCTTTCATTAGTTCTTTGAGTGAAATTTCAGAAAAATGAATATTAAGTTGATAAGGTGAACTGCCTTTTTCTTCATCTAGTAAAAAAGATCCCGTTAGTTTTCCATCAGCAATCTGACTAGAAAAGGGATCAATTAAAAAGTTGGTAGCTCTTTTTTTCAGGTGTGCTTTTAAGTGATCAAGAGAAAAACCGTGATTCAAAGTTACTTTCTGGGCGCGTAGTGTACCGCCCCATTTTTCTAGGCTCCCCCAATATCGAGAGAATAATAACTTCCATGTTGGCATGAAATCGAGAGAGGTAACTTCCAGCAAACGATGAGAAGAATCTGTTATCGCAATCTGTGTGAGATGAAATCCTGTAAGAGGATTGAATGAAATTCTTCCCATAGTAATTGGCATTCCAAGCGCTTTTTCAGCTTGTTGATGAAAGCGCTCTTGCACTGCCGCCGATTGAATAATGAAATTAATCGATATTGTTATTCCTGTAAGAACAATAAGAACGATGGTTAAAAAAAGTAGGATTTTCTTGGAAGCACGCACAAAAAAACTCTACGCTATTTCAATATTTTGTGAAGTATGGATTCACCTTTTATTATTATTAATCCAGCCGCTCGAAGTGGCCGCGCTGGTAACTTTGTGGAGGTATTACAGGAACTTCCTGGTAATCCTGTTATCAGGCTAACAACACGACCAAGAGAGGCAGAGCAATTTGCCCGAGAGGCTATTGCTCAAGGATACAAAAAAATTGTTGCTGCTGGCGGAGATGGTTTGATTAATGAAGTGGTAAATGGGATTGTTTCTTTTGATCACTCTAGACCTCTTTTTTTGAAGCCCCCTACTGGTAATGAAGCACAGGTCGCTCCAGCGCATAAGGCAGGAGTTTATCAGGAGCAGGCAGCGGCTGAAATGAGCGAGTTGCTACTCGAGGAAGCT
>CAYYAN010000276.1:0-2133 GCA_964469825.1 uncultured Chthoniobacter sp.
AACGAGCCTTCTTACTCCTACAGCAAGGATGGGCTCAAAACAACAGCGCCGATTTTCTTCAAGGATTAACAACACTCAAAGCGCATTTTCAATTGATCGATCCAGAACCAGTTCCTCACTGGAAATTACAACTTGAAGTTTTCTATCAAAAAATTCATCCCTTTCGTTGGGCCTGGATTCTTTATGCTACCGCAGGAATTCTTCTTCTCTTTTCTCCCAACCTTGGAAAAAAAGAACGTGAGAAAAAAACTTTTTTTCATCGAATGAGATGGCTGCTTGTAGGAACTGGATTCTTTTGTCAAGTCTTAGGACTTGCTTCTCGAATCCTGATTGCAGGACGACCTCCAGTCACTAACATGTATGAAGTTGTCATCTGGGTAGCCTTTGGAACAATTTTTTTTGCGCTACTCTTTGAATCGTTTTTAAATGGAGGAATTTTTTTGTTAGGAGCCATTCCCGTTGCTGTTATCTCGCTGGTTTTAGCAGACTCCCAACCGGTTATTCTTAATCCTGCCATTAATCCACTGATGCCAGTATTACGTGATAACTTTTGGCTTACGATCCATGTTTTAACAATCACCTTGAGTTATGCCGCTTTCGCGTTATCACTTGGAATTGCTCATGTCATCTTGATTCGCCTCCTCTTAGGACACCAAGCATTACCAACTTTGTATAACTATCTTTATCGCACGTTACAAGTTGGAGTTCTACTCTTAGCAATTGGAACTATTTTGGGAGGAGTCTGGGCTAACTATTCATGGGGACGTTTCTGGGATTGGGATCCCAAGGAAACATGGGCCCTCATTACTCTCTTAATCTATCTTTTCCTGTTACATGGTAGAATTGCTGGACGTTGGGGCGGTTTTGGATTAACTATTGGCGCCATCCTTGCTTTCTTAAGTGTGCTCATGGCCTGCTATGGGGTCAACTTCGTCCTTGGCACTGGCCTTCATAGCTACGGCTTCAGCACAGGAGGATTCCCCTTCGTACTAGGATTCGTCGGAATAGAACTCTTATTAGTATTAGCAGCGGTACTACGTCGCAGAACTTCAACCATCTGAATTTCTTAAACGCGGAGTCACTCTGGCACCAACAGGACTATTTTTCATTTGAGTACTCATCAAGCTTGGTTTTATCCAGCTTCCTGAAGCACCTGGAGGGCGATGAGCATTATTAGGATCATAAATTTTCAAATTTTTTCCTTGTCGTAGCAGACAAAAGGTATTGTTAGTCCCATAATTTTTCCAAGGACCATCTGGCACAGCAGAAGCATCTACAAATTTCCAATCACAAACTTGATTCTGATCAAGTCCAAGATAATCACGTACAGCCGGTGAAATATCTAATCCAGCGCCATGGTTCAGATTAGGCCGAGGTCGATCGGGACCAAAAACATAAGAGCTATGATCTGTTCGAAAAGGCCCACAATCTTCCCACTGAGCAAAACAAGTCCGACCACCATGATGAATTGCAATCCAACGTCCTTTGAGTACAGACTGTCCTGGTTTAACAAAAACATCTTTAAACCAAGGAATAATCCGTCGAGCCTCTGGTTTTGTGGAACCATGGCCAATATCGTTGTAGGGAAGAGCACAGTAAAAAGGGTTCTGACGAGGAATAAAGGCTTTCGGAATAAAATTTTGCCGCGCTGAAGGATTTGGGTTGTCATAACCACCAAAGTTACGAGCCCAATTAGGATCCCACGTGCTTTTATTATTGGGCACAGGATTATGTGCAGTAGCACGTTCTCCAATCCAAAAAATCGTTGTAACAACATCGCGTTTCCAGGGATAGCGATTGAACCCTTGTCCCAATGAAGAAGGAGGTACTTTTGTTTCAACTCGAGGAGCTCTTGTTGATTCAATCGCCTGCTGACGCAATTTCAGTGCCATTGCCTCGAATTCTTTTTCACTATAAGTACCAGATGATTTCTCCTTGTTCTCCGATGCAGCAGCCTTGAATAAGCTTGCCTCAACGAACAAGGAAAAAAGTAGAACGAATAGAAAGTGGAAACAACGACCCATGAAAAAAATATTCGCCTAAGAATATCGGAAAGAGAGGATGAGAAGCAAGGACGGATCAAACAGATTAGAAGTTATCTAGCCCGGATATTTCATCACTCTCGCGACGAGA
>CAYYAN010000277.1:0-2130 GCA_964469825.1 uncultured Chthoniobacter sp.
AGCTGCTGCCTCTTACTTAGGTAATAAGTATGTGAATTATTCGATGAATGAAATATCTGACCCCATATCCATATCTCGAAAAGCGATTGAACGGCTTGGCAGCAAGCTTGATGGTGTCTACGCAATTTTAAAATCATGAGTAGTGGAACCATTTGTGATTTTTATCAGTACAGTATTATTGTGAGCGAATGCGTATGAGTGAAAATAAACTTAGAATATAAATTGAAACCGTATGGCGAAACATAGATTCTACTAATAAAACTAACTTTATGAAAAGAATCATAATTCTTGGCGGGGGCTTTGCAGGGCTTTGGGCTGCTTTTAGTGCTGTGCGTTTAACAAAATTAGAAGGCGCGGAAAAAACGGTGAGCATCATGCTCATCAATAAAAATGAATATCATGGTATTCGTCCTCGTTATTACGAAAGTGATTTGGTGCCAACACGTCTTCTTCTCAAAAAATATTTAGACCCATTGAATGTAGAATTGATTATTGGGACGGTAAATCAGATTGATCATCAGAAGCAGAGAATTTTTTTAGAAAACAATCAATCTTACTGCTATGACAAACTCATTATAGCATTAGGCAGTCAGCTGGATCGTCCCAATATTCCTGGCTTGAGAGATTATGGATTTCATGTTGACACTTATGAAGCAGCCAAAAAGTTGCAAGAACACATCCAGGCATTACCACAACAAGAATCTTTGGGGCGTTATACGATTGTTGTTGTTGGGGGAAGTTTTACTGGTGCAGAAGTTGCAACTGACTTGATGGATAGATTAAAAAAATTAACTGATCAAGAAGCAAGAGTGATCGTGATGGATCAAGGTCAAATTGCTCATCGCTTTAGTCAGGAAATGAGAACTGTTATTTTACGTGCTTTCAAGGAAATGAATGTTGAAGTGCTTCCTTGTACCCAACTCAAACGAGTGACTTCAAATGCCATTGAATTAGATTCTGGTCAGTTCATAGAAACACAAACGCTCGTTTGGACAGCGGGAATCAAGGCCAATCCTTTAGTTGAAAAATTTCAATTACCGCTAGATCACTTTCAACGTTTGCCGGTAGACCGTTTTTTGCATATTCAAAATATCAAAAACTGTTTTGCAGCGGGTGACGTAGCTGCAGCGACGACGGATGAGGTGCATGCTTCTCTTCTCTCGTGTCAACATGCTATGCCTCAAGGACGAATCGCCGGAAACAATGCGGTGGCTGAATTATTAGGAAAAGAACTAATAATGTACGAACAACCAAAGTATGTTACGTGTCTTGATCTTGGTTCTTGGGGGGCTCTTTATACCGAAGGGTGGGATCAACGTGTGATTGCTACAAAAAATGAGGCGAAAAAAATAAAATTATTTATCAATCACCAACGTATTTATCCTCCTTCTCCGGAAGAGGGGATAGAAAAATTAATGGATGCGGCAGAGCCTGTTTTTAAAGTAGTTAATGTCGACGAAAGCAACTGCAAGATAAAAGAGGCAGCTTACCCAATTCATCCCCGACCTCAAATCTTTCCTATGAAAGTAAAAGGACTTTCTTGTAATAAACTGTCGGACTGACCCCTTGCTTGACCTCATTTCCAAGTGCTTTCGCAGTAGAGAGTGATGAAATATTCGCGCTAGATTCTTATCTTCTTTCTTCGACTGCTGGTGTCGTGGATCTTGATCCCAAGATATAACCAAGGGGAAATGCAATACCACCTCCAACAGTAAAAAAAACAACATTTATAGGACTGAGGTGCAGGGCAAAGAGTGCAATCGTGGTAGAACCAATTCCTGAGAGTGCACCAGTGAAGAGGTTGTAACTGATGTTGACATTTGCTGGAAAGTAGTCATCAAAGAGGTCTCTTGGGGAACGTCTTATTTTCTTGTTTTCTTGATCAAGAAATGTTCGAAGATCTTTTGCACTTAAAGAGGAGGAAGTTCCAAATTGGACGTCAAAACGGTGAAGAATATTTTGAATTCGATTTACAGAAATAGGGATTTCATAAGTTTTAAATATTTTTTCAACAGCTTCTCGTGCATGTTTCTTGCCTGCGATGAGTTCTTGTTGATGAACTTCCTGTAATGTTTGTTCGCTATGGGGGATTGATTCTGACAAGAAAGGATTAAAATGAAAAACGGCTTC
>CAYYAN010000278.1:0-2125 GCA_964469825.1 uncultured Chthoniobacter sp.
ATTGGTTCACTGATTGTGAGCATGACGCGCCGTGTTTCAGATCTTTTAGTTGTTGTGATACTCGCACGCGAAGCTGGGATGATCGGATGGAATGGAACCACGGTCTACTCCCTGCTTCCAATTGTACCTCTTTTTGAATCCCGAGAAGATCTTAAAAATGCTGCCACTATTCTTGAAAGTTATTTTCAGGAACCATCCTATGTCGCTTCACGACAGTTTAAGTTACCAGTTGAAGTTGAACCTAAAAATTTTGTTAACTCTTCTTTACCTCAACTTCAACCTTTAACTTTATCTTCTGCACAGCAGATTATGATTGGTTATAGCGACAGTAACAAAGACTGCGGTATTCTCGCTAGTCAGTGGGAGTTGCATGAAGCTCAGGAAGCGATGGTTGAAATTGCAAAGAAGTTTGAAATTAAATTACAATTTTCTCATGGTCGCGGAGGAACTATCAGTCGTGGCGCTGGCCCCACCCATCTTTTTTTAGAAGCGCTGCCAAAAGGCTCTTTGCAAGGGACCCTAAGAATCACAGAACAAGGAGAAACCATTGCTCAAAAGTATCCTAACACTTCCATAGCAACTTATCATTTGGAACTGCTACTTGCCGGCGTAACAGGAGCCTTTTTGCATGATCACAGTAAAGAAAAATGTTCTTCTGAATCATTATCTACAGCTCAATTTTTAGCTCAAGAAAGCTGTGCAGCTTATCAAAAGCTCATTCAGGCGGAAGGCTTCATGGATTTTTACGAACAAGCAACACCACTGGATGCGCTAGAGGCAAGCCGCATAGGATCACGTCCAAAGCGCCGTTCAGAGCAACAATCTCTAGCCCGGCTAGCTAATCTGCGAGCCATCCCTTGGGTCTTCAGCTGGAATCAAGCTCGTTACTTTCTTCCAGGGTGGTTTGGTGTTGGGTCAGCATTACTCGCTCTAGAGGAGAAAAAACCTGCCTTATTTCAAACGTTAAAAAAAGATCATCGTCTCTGGCCTTTTCTCAATTATATTTTATCAAATGTGGAAACCAATCTTGCCAGCGCCAACCTTCTTCTCATGGAAAAATATGCTAGCCTGGTAACAAACGCCTCCACTCGCACTCATATTTTTTCTATCATCGCTGAAGAATTTCAGAAAACAGAATCCCAACTCCAAAAAGTTTTTGGCAGCTCTTTCAAAACACGCCGCCCCAGAATGGCTAAAACACTAGCCTTGAGGACCAATGCTCTGGCTTTTTTACACGAGCATCAAATCATCCTTTTGAAACAATGGCGTCAGGCTCGTGAGAACAATCCCACTGAGGCTGAAAAGCTCCTCCCTAAAGTTCTCTTCTCCATTAATGCCATTGCGAGTGGACTGAGGACGACTGGATAGAATAATTTGAGTTTCTGCAGTAAGTAGAACGTGTCCTGGTAAATCAATTTTTAGAGATCAGTAATGAATAACGGTTAATAGGTGATTGTAACCAGCTGAAATATCCGGACTAAGTTCAATGCCTGTAAGGAATAAAAAGATTTTTCTGATTTTCTTACAGGCATTAGGGCTAAGTTCTCTTTCTTTTTAATAGAGTTGATGTTACCATTTGTACCATGTCTTCCACTCTCCTCTTACGTCATGAAGTTCCTTTAGCTGACACTTGGGATCTCTCTCCCCTCTTCCCAACAGATCAAGCCTGGGAAGAGTCTTTTCAAAAACTTGCGGAACTCTATCCTTCCTTGTCTGATTTTCGAGGCAACTTAAAAAAATCAGCGCAAGAACTTCTCAATCTTTTTGAATTTCAAAAAAAACTGAATCAATCCATCGAACAACTTTGTCAATATGCCAGTCTACGCCTCTCAGAAGATAGTAGTAGCGCCCCATCGCTTGAACGAGAAGGTCGCTTTCAATCGTTGATGACTAAAATTGAAGAAGCCTCTTCTTTTATTGCTCCTGAAATTCAGGCTATCGACGATAAAACCTTTGCCTGCTTTCTTGCCGATCCTTTACTGAAAGAGTGGACCATACCATTGGAACGTCTTCGCCGGCAGCGCTCTCACACTCTCAGCGATCGTGAAGAACGCCTTATGGCCTTGTGTGGATCAACGATTGAGGGACATAGTGAAACTTTTTCCCAACTAACTAATGTTGATAT
>CAYYAN010000279.1:0-2122 GCA_964469825.1 uncultured Chthoniobacter sp.
CACTAGGGAAAAGATTGAAGAGATCTTTTATAGGAGTGATAGCATCAAAAAATAGATAAGGAATATTATGAAACTTTAAAAAACTCTGTAAGCTTATTAATTGAGTAGAAAACCGGATAGCAGATTCATACTCATTCCAAGCCACCTCACGATAAATTCGATTGAATAAAGATGCTTCTGGATCTTCATAATCATGATAGGGTATAAGCTGACGCCATTCCTCGCCTATATAAAATTCTCGGCGCATCGGTCCAGACCATCCTATTATCACAAATAAAGAATCAGTTGGAAGAGACCTTAAAAGCCAATTTTCAAGAATCCAGGAAATTGTCGTGCGAACAATCCTGTCATTTGAGCTTCCGGGATATCCTAAGTTGACAATTCTTTTAAAACCAAATTGTTTCCCAAAAATACCAGGCCAACTTGCTTTAAATCTAGAGTGATTGTCAAAACAAAGTTTTGTTATAGGATCTTCAAAAAGTTGAGATCCGTAACACATGGAACAACCATTTGCAAACAATGTTGCAGGAAATTTAGGCATGGAAAATTTTTTCTCAGCTAAAAATATCAACTTTTCAATTAAAATCGAGATTTAATATAAATAACAAATTTCTTCAGGTAAAGATCTCCAATAACAAACTTCATCAACATTAATTCCAAAAAGCTCTTGAGAGCGGACATGGCCATTATTTTTCCAATTACGAGATTCATAAAAACGAACAGCTCGATTGTTGGTTGGCAGCACCCACAATATTACTTCATGAAATCCATCTTCTTTAAGTCGATGAAGCGCATAGCTTAATAACAAAGAACCCAAGTTTTGACGCCAGTAGCTGGGATCAATATTGATGGCGTGAATTTCACCAAGCTTGCGTGAAACGCCGATCTTTGAATTCCCAAACACTATGAATCCTCTTACTTGCTTTTCTACTTCCAGGACGAAAATGTTTTTATGTTGTTGCGACTTTTCAAGCTCTTTTGCCCACATGGCTTGACGTTCTGTAACGCTGAGCTCATCTAGATATTTTTGAGGCAGTAAGCCGTGGTAGGCTTTTTGCCAAGCTCTTACGTGAATAGAGCTAATATCAAAAGCATCTCTGACCTGAGCTAATCGAATATTGGTGATCATGTCATTCTTGAATTGGAACTTCCCAAGACTTATTTCCTTGAGCAGTTTTTAGTTGATTGGATTGAGTTGTTTGATTTTGTTGGGCGATGTTGGAGGTGTGTTGTTTTGAATTTTCTAGCGTCTTTATTTTTTCATAGAGCGATTCCATTTTTTCTTCAATTTGTTTCAGCCCATTTTCATTCTGTTGTTGAAGTGTAGTTTTCAAAACCTCAATTTCTTTCTTTAATTCATCAACTTGCGTTTGGGCTTGGGTGCTCGCTAAGCGCTGTTGCTGCATCTCATGATCGTACTGTTGCTGTATAGCATTTTTAAGAGCATTTTCAGAAACGGCTTTATACGTAGGTCCGCTAGCAACAACGGAAACATTCGGACGAAGATTCCAATGGGATGATTGTTCTATTCTTTCTACGATATGAGGATCATGTCGAACATTTGGATGAGCAGGATCGACGTAGGCGCCAACATAATATTTTTTGATGATTTCGCCACTCCTCAGTGAATCAATTTCAGCAGAGGATAAATTTGTCCCCGCAACATTCCTAACGACAACTTGCATGTTGCGTGAAGGATGCGTGGCGCATCCAAAAAGTAAGACAACAGCAATGAGACTAATATATTTTTTCATGAGGATCCTCCTGGTTTGTTATTTCCATTATTTCCAGCACCAACACTAGCGTTGGCCAAATCAAGAGTCTCTAAAGTGTAGAGGTAAAATTTGCTTCCAGCAGGACACCTTACAAACCATCCATCGCGCTGAATTGATTGCATGATTTGCTCTGCGTAAACTTTTCCAGCAGCTTGAATAGATGAACCTAAAACAGCCTGGGCACTTCCTGTTGTTGCCACTTGCGTATTTCCAAAAGGACTCGTTGTCGTGGTTACAGGAACAAGTCCAGCTCCAGCAGCAGCAATCGTCGTTGCCAAAATTTCCTTCAGCTGAGCAAGTTTATCACTCTTTAAAATTTCTCCTTCAAGTCCGGCTGATCCGTCCGT
>CAYYAN010000280.1:0-2114 GCA_964469825.1 uncultured Chthoniobacter sp.
GACTTGATCAGGACAGTATGGACTCATACAGCCCTGATAAAAATCCTTCATCTGCCTTGCCTCATCAGCCGCTTTCTCGTTACGAGAGCGATGGAATATCCTGGCTAGATTTTTCTAGCACTGTTTTTTATACTCAGTCAAACTTGCTCCTCATCTACTAACCAATATTTATTATGCAAATTCATTTAAGCCCTCGTCATATGGTGCTCACTGCAGCGATTCATTCCTATGTTTGTGAAAAAGTTGAGCATTTGGAAGCTATGGCTCCTACCTTAATTGCTGCTCATGTAGTAATCATGCATGACGAAACAAAAAAGAAGCGCTACATTGTCAAAGTCCACCTTGCCTTGCCAGGACCTGACATTCACGCTGAGGATGCTGAAGATGATCTTTATGCCGCAGTCGATCTCACTGTTGCCAAACTAGCTCAGCAGCTTCGTAAAAACAAAACGAAGCGTCGTGAATCCAAGACGCATAAACTCCGAGTCGCCAAAGAAGCTATGAAGCGAGGGTTGCGAGATTAAAAATTCTCTTTCATGGAAGCAGAATATAAAATCTCCCTTGAAGTTTTCGAAGGGCCTCTCGATCTATTGCTCTATCTCATCAAAAAAGAAGAGGTTGATATTTACGATGTCTCGCTTGAGCGGATTACGCATCAGTATTTGCAATATCTCGAAGCATTAGAGGTTCTCAATATTGAAGTGGCTGGAGATTTTGTTGTGATGGCGGCCAATCTTCTTTATATAAAGAGTCGTACCTTGCTTCCTCAAAACCAACAGATGCCTGAAGAGGATGTAGAAGAGGATGACCCGCGTTGGGAATTAATTCGACAGCTCATTGAATATAAAAAATTCAAAGAAGCAGCAGAGCATCTTCGTGATCAAGAAGCTTTACAGGGAACACTCTTTCCACGCCCCGCCATTCTTTCTGCGGCAGACTTTCCAACAGAAGGGCCACTCTTGTTGAACGAAGTCTCCATTTTTGATCTTATCAATGCCTTTCAAAAAGCATTAAAGCGTCTTCCTAAGGAAGAAGCAGGCTCGGAAATCTACGAAGAGATCTACACTGTTGCTGATCGAATGCAGCATCTTCTTCAGATGATTCCATCTGGAGTTGTCATTCAATTTCAAGAACTTTTTTCCTCTGTAGCTTCTCGCTCAGAGATGGTTGTCACCTTTCTTGCTGTATTAGAGTTAATTCGCATGAAGCAACTTACTGTGCGTCAGGAACAAGGTTTTGGAGAAATCGTTATTGAAAAAGTGAAGGAGTTGAACGGGTGAAGAGTTTAACCTAAAAACGTGAATAAAAATAAAATATTTTTCCAATGAGTGAACCATTTACTAATTCTGAAGCAGCATCACAAAGTCATGATTTTTCAATAAAAAACAGCAATCGCGAAGCGAGTACTCTTCCGCAACTTTCTCAAATTGTCGAAGCTCTTCTCTTTGCCTCTCAAAAAGCAGTGACGACTAAAGAGCTTCTCAGTTATTTTAAAGCAGCAGCAGCAACTCCTGAGAGCGAGGCTGCTGCATTTGCTTCGTTAAAGGAAACAGATCTTGTGGCTGCACTTGATACTTTGAAGCAAGAAATCGTTGTGAGTGGGCGATCATATGAGTTGCGCGAGACTGCTTCTGGATGGCAATTAGTTACCGCATCACAATTTGCACCCTGGTTACGTCAACTTTTTCCAGAAGCTCGTCCTGCACGTTTAAGCGCTCCTGCTTTGGAGACATTAGCCATTATTGCATATCGACAGCCAATCATTCGTGCTGATATTGAAGCGGTGAGAGGAGTAGCTGTTGATGGTGTAATGCAAACATTACTAGATCGAGGACTTATTCGTATTGCAGGGCGTTCTGAGGTTCCTGGAAGACCTCTTCTCTATACTACAACGCAGACATTCTTAGATCATTTTGGCTTGCGTGCTTTGGAGGAACTTCCTAATGCTGCAGAATTACGCTACATTCCTCTTCCTCAAGTTGCACCGTCAGCAACAGAGCCAGAGCTGCCTCTTTCTGATACTGAAGGGACGCAAGAGTCAATGGAGGTTACTCCTGAAGAAAGCGCTAAAGAAAAAAATGAAAATTAACTGTTGACTCATAAGGCTTCACCAT
>CAYYAN010000281.1:0-760 GCA_964469825.1 uncultured Chthoniobacter sp.
AGCGGAGAACAAGAGGAAATTCTTGTTGAGGAAATCATCGAAGAGATCGCTTAGCGATAGCGTATATACCTAGGACGTATCATTTTTTAAAGTGTTCGCCATAGGTATCAAGTTTGAAGTTAAAGTTTTTTGTCGCAGGTAAAAATTTTTCCTTCTGACTTGTAATCTGCAACCTATAACCTGCTTTCATGACAAGTAAACCGCCAAAAGTATCTTCTGCTCCTAAAAGCGAAAAGCAGGGAGAAGAAAAAAATTCTTTTGTCGCTAAGAAGCAACTTCCTGAGGCACATAGGGCCTTGCCAGCAAGTTTGGATGCAGAGATGGGAGTGCTTTGCTCTATCTTATTATCGCCGCGCGATTGTTTAACGCTCTGTATTGAAAAAATTGATGAACTTCATTTTCATCAACCTGCCCATGGTACGATTTACAGTACGCTTGTTCAACTTTGGAAAGACTCTAAACCGATTGACTTAGTAACGGTTACTCAAGCCTTAGCTGATCAACGATTGCTCGATTCTGTTGGAGGTCCTGCAGCGCTAGCACGCCTTATCCAATTTATTCCAACGGCCACAAATATTGAATATTATTTGGATATCATGTGTGAGAAGTATCTCCTTCGAAGCATGATTTCTGTCTGCACAAAGTCAGCAGCACGATGTTATGAAGACCAGAGCGATGTCAAAAATTTAGTAGATGATATTGAAAGTCAAATTTTTCAAATTAGTGAATCGCGAGTCAGTAATACTTTACCAGAAATTAA
>CAYYAN010000281.1:770-2113 GCA_964469825.1 uncultured Chthoniobacter sp.
AAGTTTTACATGCCATCGATGCGATTGAAGGCATGCACAAAAATAAAGGTGCGCTGACAGGGCTTTCTACGGGATTTACTTTGCTCGACCAGATGACTGACGGATTGCATGCTAGTGAAATGATAGTTATTGCCGCTCGTCCTTCCATGGGTAAAACTGCGATAGCAATGAATATCGCAGAGCATGTTGCTGTTGATCAAAATAAACCAGTTGGTATTTTTAGTCTGGAAATGAGTTCGCAACAGCTTGTGCAGCGGATGCTCTGCTCTCGTGCAAAAGTTGATCTTAAAAAAGTGCGTGATGGTTTTATGGGTAATCGCGACATGAAAAACCTTTCTAAGTCAGCTGATGCTCTCTCCAAAAGTAAAATTTATATCGATGATACGGCAGGTCTCAGTGTCTTAGAATTACGTGCAAAAGCACGTCGGCTGAAAGACCGGCATGATTTGAGTCTCATTGTCATTGATTACTTGCAGCTGTTACGTTCGACCTCTCGTCGCGCTCAAGACAACCGTCAAATTGAAATCGCAGAAATTTCAGCAGGCATCAAAGCCTTAGCCAAAGAGCTTGCCATTCCAGTAATCGTCTTAGCACAGCTTAATCGTGAATCCGAAAAACGAAGTGACGGGAAGCCTCGTATTTCGGATCTTCGTGAATCAGGCTCGATTGAACAAGATGCCGACGTCGTTGGATTGCTTTACCGTTCAGCTTATTTTGAAAAAGATGATACTGCTCGAAGTGAAAAAGAGGGGGAAGCAGAACTTATCATTGCAAAGCAACGTAATGGACCAATAGGCGAGATACCTTTAACTTTCCTCAAAGAGTTTACCCGTTTTGAGACGAGGGATTATCGGGCGGAAGAGGCATAGTCGATATAGCTTGAAACGGTTTTTTCTCGGACGGCTCTTGAATTTTAGGCAGCGGTGGGAGCTCGCAAATCTCACGGTGAAATTCTTCTTTTGCTTTTTGAAATTCATGAAAAATTTCTGCAAGTCCTCGTGCTAACGAAGGAAGTTTTTTGGGACCAAAAAGAACAAGGGCTAGGACTCCGATAAAAAGCCATTCCGGAGCTGCAGGAAGACCAAAGGCAAGAAAGAATAGTGAAAGAGAACTCACAGAAATAAAAGTAATGGAAGAGATAAAAGCTTTTTTTAAATTTTAGTTTGCAGGAGCAGCAATTCGAAATCCTACAAACTCATAGCCAATAGCGGGATTAGCTGTGATACAGGTCGTTCTTTTTAATTCATCATTTTGTTGTTTCTTCCAAGAGCCTCCACGAATGACGCGGGTGCCTGCATAGCCTGGATTGCAGACCCATTGAAAAAGGTTGCCTCCCATATCAA
>CAYYAN010000282.1:0-1743 GCA_964469825.1 uncultured Chthoniobacter sp.
GTTTTAAATCAGACTCCTTACGCAAACTTTCTCATTTTCATTCACGTTTTTAGGTGGCCCCTTCAAGAGTGAAGTGCAGACCCGCAGTGTATTCTGATACTTGAGGACGCGAGCACCGGAGACAGCGCAGTGCGCGGCTACAGATTTATTTAAAATGCTCTAGTCTGTGCTGCTGGATTTTTGCTGCAATGGCCTCTGCCGTTAATCCGTATTTTTTTCGGAGAATAGGAACAGAACCATGTTCAATGAATTGATCTGGCCACCCAATTCGGAGTAAGGGAGTAGTGATTTTTTCATTGCTGAGGTGTTCCGCAACACCTGTTCCAAAGCCATTACACAGGACATGATCTTCAAGAGTCACTAAGAGGGAGCTTTTTTTAGCAAAGTGAGTGATCATCTCCATGTCGAGAGGTTTAATCCAACGAGGGTTGATCACCGCGGCTTGGATGCCTTCTTCTGCTAGAAGTTCTGCTACTTCAAGAGCAATGGAACAAAAATTTCCAAGACCAAATAAAGCAACTTCGTTTCCTTCACGCAGGAGTTCGGCTTTTCCAATTTCTAGAAGTGCTGGATTTTTTTTAGGAGTAGCTCCTGTTCCTGTGCCGCGTGGATAGCGAATCGCAATGGGACCTTGATGGTAATGTGTCATGGTCCAGAGCATGTCGACGAATTCTTCCTCATCTTTGGGCTGCATATGTACGATGTTGGGAATGCCACGAAGGTACGCAATATCAAATAGTCCATGATGTGTTGGACCATCATCACCAGAGAGACCAGCCCGATCCATGCAAAGTTTAACATTGAGATTTTGAAGAGCAATGTCATGAACAATCATATCAAAGGCTCGTTGCATGAAGGTTGAATAGATAGTTAAGAATGGCTTGAATCCTTCAATGGCCATGCCTGAGGCAAAAAGAGCAGCATGTTCTTCGGCAATGCCAACATCATAAAAACGATCGGGATGTTGGTGAGCAAAGCTAACTAATCCCGTTCCTGTGGGCATTGCTGCAGTAATGGCGACGATCGAGTGATCTTGATTAGCAAAGTCAGTAAGAGTGCGACCTAGTATTTCAGAATATGTGGGAGTGGTTGAAGAATCAGTCTCGCCTGTCTCTGGTTGGTACTTTCCTAGCCCATGAAATTTGTCGGGTTTGGCTAGAGCAGGGGCATAACCTTTTCCTTTTTCTGTCAAAATATGAAGGATGACTGGCTCGTGTTGTGTTTTTAAAAATTCAAAAGTGCGGATGAGGAGAGGAATATCGTGGCCATCAATGGGCCCGTAGTAGCGCAAGCCGAGATCTTCAAAAATGACGCCAGGAAGCAAAATTTGTTTTACACCGGTTTCGATTTTGTGAACAAGATGGCGGGCTTTTTTTCCACCGATCCATTCGACAAATTTGGCAGCTTGTTCGTGAAGATGAGCATAAGCAGGGCTGGTGGTGATGCGATTCAAGTGTTGGGCAATAGCGCCGGTGTTTTTAGCGATTGACCATTTATTGTCATTGAGCACAACAATAAAGCGCTTTGTCGTAGCTGCGACGTTATTGAGTGCTTCATAGGTTACTCCGCAAGTGAAGGCTCCATCACCAGCGATTGCAACGATATGTTCTTCGCCACCACGTTGGTCACGCGCTGCGGCAAAGCCGAGAGCAGCAGAGAGCGCAGTACCAGCATGACCAGCTCCATAGCAATCATGTTCACTTTCGGTACGAAGTAAAAAGCCGTTGAGCCCCCCATGTTGGC
>CAYYAN010000282.1:1753-2104 GCA_964469825.1 uncultured Chthoniobacter sp.
GAGAGTTGAGAGCTACGGCCTGTTAAAATTTTATGAACATATCCTTGGTGACTGACATCAAAAAGAAATTTATCTTTTGGGGTTTCAAAGACGCGATGAAGAGCAATTGTTAATTCCACAACACCAAGATTAGGGCCAAGATGACCTCCTGTTTTAGAAAGCGTGCTGATGAGTTGCTCTCGAATTTCTTGAGCAAGCAGTGAGAGTTGATCTTCGGGGAGCGCTTTGAGAAGTGCTGGCGAATCAATAGGCCTAATCATTGTCAAAATTTTTTAATGATATTTCTCCTTGTGCATTGCGAGAAATGATTTCAATGCGTCGTTCTGCAGCTGTTAATTTATCTTGGCAAAT
>CAYYAN010000283.1:0-2063 GCA_964469825.1 uncultured Chthoniobacter sp.
CACTCTTTACTCTTCACCCTTTACTCTTCACTGATGTCTTATCGAGATTGTTTATGTGGCGCTTTGCGCGTTGAAGATGTTGGTCGTACTGTGAAACTCAGTGGCTGGGTTGCCTCACGTAGGGACCATGGCGGCGTTATTTTTATTGATCTTCGCGATCGCGACGGAGTCACGCAGATTGTTTTTCGTCCTGAGGAATCTCCTGAGGCTGCGGCTGTAGCTCATACGCTGCGTTCCGAAGATGTTTTAATGGTCACTGGAAAAGTAGCTCTTCGTTTGATTGGTACAGAAAATTTACGTCTGCCTACCGGAGCTGTTGAGTTGGTTGCTGAAAAACTGAAGATCCTTAATCGTTCAGAAGTTCCTCCTTTTCCTATGGAGGAACGCATTGAGAATGAAGATTTGCGCTTGGCGTATCGCTATCTTGATTTGCGCCGGCCTGAGATGAAGGAAAATATTCGTTTGCGCCATCGGATTACTAAACTGATTCGTGATGGTCTTGATGAGCGTGGCTTTTGGGAAATTGAGACTCCTTATTTGTCTCGGCATACGCCGGAAGGAGCGCGAGAGTTTTTAGTCCCTTCGCGACTCACTCCAGGTCATTTTTATGCTTTGCCACAAGCGCCTCAGCAATACAAACAGCTCTTGATGGTTGGAGGCATTGATCGCTATTTTCAAATTGCACGTTGCTTTCGTGATGAAGATTTCAGGGCCGATCGTCAACCGGAGTTTACACAGGTTGATATTGAAGCCTCTTTTGTTGATGACGAAGATATTTTCAAACTCATTGAGGAACTTTTTATTCGTGTCGTACGTGAGGCGCGAGGAGTAGAGATCACGACTCCTTTTCTCCGCTTGACTTACCGTGAGGCGATGGATCGTTTTGGAAGTGATAAACCTGACATGCGATTTGGCATGGAGTTGCAAGACTTAGGAAATATTTTTACAGCAACGGAATTTAAGGTTTTTCGTAGTGCGATTGATAACAAAGGTGTGGTCAAGGCCATCAATGCAAAAGGATTTGCCTCGATCACAACAGGGCAGATCGAGACTTTGACAGAAGTTGCAAAAGTTGCAGGAGCCAAAGGCCTCGCTTTCATTAAAGTTGAAAATGGAGAATGGAAGTCGCCGATCGTTAAATTTTTTACCGAAGCTGAAAAAACGGCGTTAACAACAGCTCTCGAGATCGAAGAGGGAGACCTGATTCTCTTTGGTGCTGACACTTGGGAAACAGCCTGTACAGCACTTGGACGAGTGCGACTGAAAGTAGCAGAATTACAAAAAATCTCAATCGATCGAGAGCAGCTCGCTTTTCTTTGGGTCGTTGACATGCCTCTCTTGGCTTATAATCCAGAAGATAAAAAGTGGAATGCAGTCCATCATCCCTTCACTCGTCCTAAAGCCGAAGATCAAGCGCTTCTCGATGCTGGAGCATTTGGAGAAATTCGCGCTGAGGCTTATGATATTGTCCTCAACGGTGTAGAGATTGGGGGGGGAAGTCTTCGTATTCATGAAAGCGATTTACAGGCACAAATTTTTGCGGCGCTTGGTATGGATGAGGAAGCCCAAGAAAAACTTTTTGGGCATTTATTGCGCGCTTTTCGCTTTGGAGCTCCACCTCATGGTGGTATCGCATTAGGATTAGATCGCTTTATTGCTCTTCTGGCGCACGAAGAGTCCATTCGTAATGTCATTGCCTTTCCAAAAAATAATCGTGGTGTGGAAATGATGACAGGCGCTCCTGCAGCCGTTCCTGCAAAGGATCTGAAAGCGATTTCAATTGTATCTACACATCAACATAAAGTAGCGCCTTGACGCACTGTAAGAAGTAATGAGTAACGGGGAACGAGTTCTAAGACAAAATTTTTCAAGAAAGTTTTTTAAAAAAATAAACTGTGGTAGATTACGAATTTCAAAATGCTAATTTGATCAAGATCTGAAAAATACTCATTACCCATTACTTTTCCTATTCACGTAGTTGTCATCAAACTGTGAAACTCATTAACTTTAACCTAAAAACGTGAATGAAAATAAAAAATTTTACGCAATATAATCTGTTTCAA
>CAYYAN010000284.1:0-2058 GCA_964469825.1 uncultured Chthoniobacter sp.
CTTTGGTCATTTCATGGTTTTTATTGAAAATGATAGTTTTTTAGGAAATTCATTTTTTAGGAGAGAAATTTTAATTTAGACCTCGCCTATTCTTGGAACCTTGGTTATCATTCCGGCCATTTGCCTGAATCACCGTGTTAACTCTCTCCCTAGAAATAAGTTCGCTACGTCTTGTTCAATTTTCGAGCAAGGAAGGTCATTTAATACCCCTGAGGGAAGAGGTTCGATTTTTTTCTAAAGCTGCATCTGACCAACAAGTTTTAACTCAAGAAATCAAAGAGAGCCTTCAAGCAATAAAAAAATCATGGGACTTATCTGATTCTCCTCTTCATTGGATCGTTTCTTCTGATTTTACTCTTTTTCGAGTGATAACTTTTAAAAAGTCTTCTCGCTTTATACCAACAGCTACACTTGTTCAGCGTGACGCAGAGGAATTTCTCCCTCTCCCACTAGAACAAGTTAGCATTGCTTATCAAAAAATTAGCCTAACAAAATCAGATGGCTCCAGAACTCTGGCCTATGCAGCCATGAAAACAAATTTCTTGGAAACCATGACCAGGGGTATTCAAGAAGCAGGATTTAGCATTCAAAAAATAAGCATTCTTCCTTTATCATTATATGATTCGAGTAAGCCTTCAAAAGAGATTTTCTTAATAGATTTTGCAGAACAAACACTCAGCTGCTTTTTTTCCTCCAGCAGGAAAAGTCTTTGCCAAGCTTGCTCTTACTCCTTTGACAATTCTAGCAATACTCTTTGCGAACAAGAAACAGGCTTACCATTGCTTTTGTTGGCTTATTTAAAGAAGAGTCTCTCTTTCTTACTCTATTCAAACAACCTGCCAACTCTATACTGGATCATTAAAACTAATTCTGAAGAGCAAAAATTAATCCAACTTTCGCTATTTCTTAAAAAAGAGTTTGCTATTTCATCCTCTATTATTGATCCCTGCCTCTTATTGAGCAGTAATTTCAAAGATTCTTTCATTAGAAGGCTCCTTTGTAGAATCCAGTTTCTAATCGGCATTGGCCAATATGAACATGCCCTGACTAGCAAGAGAAAATTATTTTGGAAATGTTTTTTAAAAACTCAACACAGTTATATCACCCATATCAACAAGTTTACAGCGCCTTCCATACGACAATTTAGAAATAAACAACGATCTCTTTTTCTAGGCTATGCACTAGGCTTCATTCTCCTTTTCTTTTCACCCCTATCTCTTTTTTGTGATTACTTTGAAAATAAGAAAATCGCCATAGAAACATTGACTGCTTCTGTTTGCTTAAAACAGAGGTCGCTTGAATTAAAAAAACTACATCAAGATATTGAGGAACTCGCAACTACAGAAAATATTGAAAGAACATTGCAAGAACTTCAGAACAATCATGATAAATGGCCACTTCTGTTTAATGAGCTTCAAAAAAATGCTCCTCCGCGTGGACTCTGGATTACACAACTCACGCCTATTACTAAAGAGAAAAAAGAGAACAATTCACTCCATGAAATAAATACATTAGAAATCAAAGGTCTCTATTTAGAAGGCATCAACGGAGAAGCCCTTGTTCATGCATATGCTAGCAAATTAGCAAGCTCACCTCTTTTTATAGAAGCAAAAAAAGAAAGTTTCATTGTCTCCTGCTCTAAAGAAGATGGGAGCGCTTATGCTTATCCATTCCAACTTAAATTTTCACTTTCCTCTCCAATCCGACAATAAATATGAAAATAAGTTACTCTATTTTTTATGACTCTTTTCTAATAAGATTAAGGATTGTGTTTCTTATTTCACTTTGTGGAATAACTATTTTTTCAAAATATATTAAATATCATAAAAAGAAACTAAATTATTTAATAGCACAAAAAATCCATAAAGAAGAAGAAGAAATTTTAATAGCAAAAAAACAATTAACTAAATTAAAAGCCAAAACTAGAAATTCTTCTAAAGAATATTTATTAATAAATAACAATCAATTTTATTCAATTAATTTAGATGAAAATAATTTATTAAATTCAATCGATTTTGAAAATAAAATAACAAATGATCTGAGCAAGCTTGAATATCA
>CAYYAN010000285.1:0-2050 GCA_964469825.1 uncultured Chthoniobacter sp.
ATTAGACGAGTTTGAAAAAGGATATTTTAGTTTGTAAAAAAATTGATGACTGACCCTAAAATGAGAAAATCGAACCCTGACCCCATGATTGACCCCATGATCCCATTCACGCTTTTAGGTTAAACAAACATCAAACTTCATTTGCAAAAATCTTCGAACATCTTCGGCATAAGCTTCTGGCATCTCAAACATCGGAGCATGCGCTCCTTCTTGAAGGATCAGATGAGAATTTTGAATTTGCTGGTGAAGATAATAGGATTGATCTGCTGGGGTTAGAATGTCTTCTTTACCAGCAATAACACAAGTTGGTAGAGAAATTTCATGAATCCAAGCACTAGAATTAAAAGTTTTAATAGCTTCTATTTGTTGACGAAAACCACAGGCACTTTGTGGATAAGGATCATTTTTTTTAAGCATTAATAATTCTTCCACTCTTTTTGGATTTTCAAAAAAATTGTTAGAAAAAATCCAAGGAGTTACAACAGGTACAGTTTCTTCAATGTTTTTTTGTGCATCATAAAGTGAAGCACAATGCTGCATCCAAAAAAAACCACGAGGTTTTATCTTAGCAAAAGAGTGACTGATAATAAGACGTTCAACATAACCAGAATACTGGTGTGAAATAATTTGAGCAATGGCCCCTCCCATCGAATGGCCAAGAATATGAACCTTGGAAAGATGCAAGTAATCTAAAAAACAAACGACATCTTTGGCCATTTCACCCAGGGTGTAAGAAGTAGATGGGGTCTCACTTCGCCCAACGCTACGATTATCGAACGTGATAACTTGAAAATGTTGGGTTAAAAATGGCTTCACAAAATTCCAATGAGTACTATCACAGGCTAATCCAGAAAGAAGAACTAAAGGGAATCCAGTTCCTTCAACTTCATAATAAAAATTTAATGTATTAAGTTTAATATACGGCATAAATTTATATCGGCTTACAAATCGATATGAGATGGAAGATAGGCTTTTTAGCTTAATATCTTTCCCAACTCAATTCCTATCTTTCATCTTCTTAATCCTAATATTTCATTACTCTCGTGACGAGAAAGTCGGGAAGGCTGATGGGGCAAGGCAGACGCAGTATTTCGACTCGCTCGCTCCCGCGAGGCTCGCCCCTTTGTTCTATGAGGTCAGTCTATGGGTCATCTATGGGGTCAGGATTCAATGATTGATCCATGATTAACAACAAAAAAACATCCTGGAGGTGATCCAGGATGTTTTCAAGGTTAGACTTTTTTCAGTTTGTTTAGTTTTGAATAGCTGAGTCGCTTCCAATAACAACAAATGTAGGAATAAAGCTTGGCTTGTTTGGAATTTCCGAAGTTGAAAAGATACGTGCAGCGTAATTTTTTGCGTCATTGCCAATATTTACAAATGGAACCTCAACAGATTTGGTGCTTGTATACCAAGTTACAGCATCAGAAGAGATAGAAACAAAGTCATTACCGGCAAGGTAGAAGAGATGCTTTGCTTCATCGCAAGTAAGGTTACGAATAGGGCTTGGAAGAGAGAGGGTTGTCTTATAGGTGTTGGCTGCTGACATAGCAGGGCCTTTGCTCCAATCGCTGCCTGCAAAAACTTGATAGTTATTAACATCTTTGTCTGGTTGTTGAAGAATTACTTCTGTCCAATCAGGTTGAGTGCCTTGAAAAAGCCGGTCGAAGGCGATTTTGTCATTATTAATGGTTAGCTGAGCAGCCATAGAAAGACTTGAGCAAACAAGCGCCATAAGCAATGCAGCTTTTAATGTGATACTTTTCATATGAGGTTAATGTGTTAGTTTGGTTGATGTTGAGGTTGAATTTTTGAAGCAGCAATAATAATTCTAAAAAAATAAAAATGTAGATTTACTTGTTAGACACAATTTCTTTCATCACGTTCAAATTTTTTTAATGATTCGAGCGAACAAAGAGCTTGGAGTCGATTTTCTCAAAAACATTTTGATATAACGTTGCATCGAGAAGTTGAAAAAGAAAAGGGGTCGGTTCCGTATTTTCCGTATTTTGGTGCCATAGCGTTACTTTTATGATCATCGCAGCAAGCT
>CAYYAN010000286.1:0-2040 GCA_964469825.1 uncultured Chthoniobacter sp.
GACATGTCGTTCTGAAAGGAATATTTTCTACTAATTCTTTTGAAATACCAGGAACAGCTGCTTTGAATTCATAGTTTGACTCCAATATCATCGTTTGCTCATCAGGGTAGTTCATTACTCCTTCAGTAGCTTGATCACAATAGGGAAATATGCTTATGGCATTCAATGGATTTAAAAATGTTTCCACTACTGCGTTACTTTTTGCCTTAGTGAGTTGGTAGGCTGTAAAAGTAGGCATTAAGCCACGTAGACGTCCAATAGTCAATTTAAGGCATTCGGGATCGGTCGTTTTATTTTGCACAACAACAGTTTTACCTGCATCTAATTTTTGTTGTTGCTCAGGAGAGAGAGCTTGATAAGTCGTTGCTAACGGCAAATCTTCTACAAGAGGTGAAGGTGAGAGTGATTTGGTATGATGGCTTGTTCCATAACCTTGGTCTTGCAAAAACGATACAAGAGCTGCCTTAGTCAGCTGATGAAGATGTGTTTCTAAAAAGTGAGACAAAGATGCATCTAGGTTGTTGTGAGATGCCATGTTTTTGTCAAAGTCTGAAGAAGTCTCAAATAATTCTTTTATTTCTTTTGTTATCGTTGCGTAAGCTTTCTGGTCCTGTTGATGCTCTTGAGTGTTAGCAACAGAAATCTGGCTAATTGAAGTAGGAGTGGCGGAAGTCCCATCGAGACCAAAATATTTTCCATCATGAAAAACAATAACTGCATGATCGTCCCACTGATCATTGTCCACAATCTCTTTGAGGAAAGAAGCAGTTGGAAGATCAGGCGAGTTTCGAAATGATACTGGAGAATCTACAGTGTTCATAGTTGGTAATTTTTTTGATCACGAATGAATTTTTTGCATGAGCCTATTGCTGATGCAACTAGCCCTACTATGCCGTTGCTTCTTCTTTTTGATTGTTAGCAACAGGTTTTGAAAGAGCTCTCATAAATGAATATTTTATTTGCTGTTATAGTATTAGAAGCAGAAACTGAATGAAATCAAACAAGATAACTATGTCATGTCAAGGTGTCTCTATTTCAAAAAAGTTTTCTTCTTCTGAGAGTATCCTTATTCAAGGAGCGCGGCAGCACAATCTCAAAAATCTTTCATTAAAGATTCCCAAAAATCGTTTTGTTGTCATTACAGGTCCGAGTGGTTCTGGAAAATCGTCTTTGGCTTTCGATACGCTCTTTGCTGAAGGGCAACGACGGTATGTAGAAAGTCTTTCTTCTTATGCACGTCAATTTTTACATCAGCTTCCCAAGCCTGATGTAGATTGGATTGAAGGATTGTCTCCTGCCATTGCAATTGAACAGCGAAGTTCGCTTCCTAATCCTCGTTCGACTGTTGCAACAACGACGGAATTTTATGATTATTTGAGACTTCTTTTTGCCTCCATTGGTATTGTACACGATCCTGTAACAGGTGATGTGATCAAGCGTCTATCGCCTCAACAAATCAGCGATCAAATTTTAAAGTTTTCTTCGGGAACACGCGTGATGCTTTTGGCTCCGATAAGTTATGAGGATGGAAATGATTTGAAAAATCTTCTTCAAAAAATCCGTCGAGAAGGGTTTGTTCGTGTACGTAAAGAAGGTGAGGTTGTTGAATTGGAACAGTTGGAAAAAATTTCAGCAGAACAAATCAGCAAATTGGAAATTGTCGTTGATCGCTTAATCCTTCAAGGAGATGTTGAAGAGCGCTTGAGGGATTCTTTGGAGACAACACTACGTTGGGGAAAAAATAAGGCTTTTCTTCTAGCCCAACAACCAGGTTGTTCTGATTGGGAAGAGCATCTTTTTTCAACAGATTTTTGTAATCCAAAGACGGGATTCACAATGGAAGCTTTAACGTCAAAACATTTTTCATTTAATAGCCCAAGAGGAGCTTGTTTAAGCTGTCACGGACTTGGAAGTATATTAGAAAAAATTTGTCCTTACTGTCACGGAAAACGCTTAAGGCCTGAAGTTTTGAGTGTGACCATTGCAGGGGAAGAGCGTGAATGGAATATCCAAGAGATCTGTCATCTTTCGATTGCTAAG
>CAYYAN010000287.1:0-2033 GCA_964469825.1 uncultured Chthoniobacter sp.
GACGTCCAACGGGAGGAAAGTTTGCTTTGGAGGAAGTTCAAAAAATTAAATCCACATTAAAAGAAGAATTAGAAAAACTCTGGCAATGGCTGAAAGAAGACCTTCATCAGCGAGTGTCATAATACTCTACTTGGATTTGTTACAGAGAAAGAGATTCTTTTTCTGCACAGTGCGTTGCAATGAATAAGAATGAAATATCCGAACTTGAAATCAAGAGAGGTGATTGTTTTTGACTTCGCTTGATACAATGATTTAATGTTCCTGGTCTTATGCAATCGGAGACAAAAAAATTAATTCAGTTTGATTGGGCGATGAAGACGTTATTGCGTCGGGAGGAAAATTTTCCGATTCTTGAGGGACTACTTTCAGAGCTGTTTGGCAGAGATGTTAAAATTCAATCTCTTCTCGAAAGTGAATCGAACAAGAGGCATCTCGGAGACAAATCAAATCGCGTCGATATTTTTGCGCTATTGGATAATAAAGAAAAAGTGATCATCGAATTGCAAGCTGATCGCGAATGGGACTTCCTTTCCAGAATGCTATACGGTGTTTCTAGAGTCGTGGTCGATCATCTTAAAAAAGGAGATCGTTACGGGAAAATTCCACGAATTATTTCTGTCAATATTGTCTACTTTGATTTAGGTCGTGGCGAAGATTACATCTATCGTGGAACAACAGAATTCAGAGGAATGCACAAAAAAGATCAACTGGAACTAACACAAAGAGAGAGAGATCATTATCCCCCTCATGTGGGGCGTATAGAAAATATTTTTCCCGAATATTACATTCTCAAGGTCAGTGGATTTGATTTAACAGTGAAAGATACACTAGATGAGTGGATCTATGCGTTAAAAGAATCTGAAGTTAAGCCCGAGTTCAAAGCCAAAGGGATTCAAGAAGCAGGAGAAGCATTAACACGCCTCAACCTTTCGGAAAACGAACTTTATGCTTATGAACGTTATCTCGATGATGTAAGAATTTCTCTTAGCACATTAGACTCTGCTTTTAGTTATGGAAAAGCTGAGGGAAAAGCTCAAGGAATGGCTCAAGGAATGGCTCAAGGAATGGCTCAAGGAATGGCTCAAGGAATAGAGAAAGGACGTGCTGAAGGCGAAGCTAAAAAACTAGCAGCTTTGGTTTTGAACATGCATCATTCCAAAATGCCACTTGAAGAGATTGCTGCTATCGCAGAACTCTCGCTTGATGAAGTGAAAAAAATTGTAATGTGAGTGTTCAATGGAGTCAACTTAGTCGAAGAATTTGGATGGCCATATTTTTTCTGAAAGGATTCTTGCACTTCTAAGAAGTTCTCCTTATAGTTAACTTTTCTCCGGGGCGTAGCTCAGCTTGGTAGAGCGCTTGGTTTGGGACCAAGATGTCGCAGGTTCGAATCCTGTCGCCCCGAAATTTTTTGAATCTCCCTTATGCCTGATGTGGAAGAGCATTAATTTTACTCCAGCTCAACTACTCTCATTGCCGCTTTGCTGCGAAGACGATGTTAAAGCTTAGATTTAAAGTCATTCGTTTCTTTGGTTCTTTTTCCAAAAGAACACGAGCTCTTGTGGAAACCTGTTTAGTAGGTTTAGTTGCAGGATTAGCGGCAGTTGCCTTTCAAAAATCTATCGCGTGGGTTTTTAAAATTATTTTTAATCAAGATCACTGGCATTCTCTTCCTGAATTTATGTTGGGATCACTAGCGCTTATTCTTGTTTTAACGTTAGTGAGCGGTATTTTGTTAACCTTTTTTTGCCCAGAAGCCGCGGGAAGTGGTATCCCTCAAATAAAACTGAGCTTTTGGAAAAATTTTGGTCATTCACCTCCACATATTGCCATCGTTAAATTTTTAGCAGGCGTTATTGGAATTGGAGGAGGACTTAGTTTGGGAAGGGAAGGTCCTAGTGTGCAAATTGGAGGAAATCTAGGCTCAACAGTTGCTGGTTTGTTAGGTGTCTCAAAACAAGGAAAACGGGCGGCTATGGCTGCAGGTTCAGCAGCAGCTTTAGCAGCGGCTTTTAATGCTCCTTTGGCAGGAG
>CAYYAN010000288.1:0-2027 GCA_964469825.1 uncultured Chthoniobacter sp.
CCCGGGTATTAAGCCCAGTTTCCCTGCTTTCGCAGGGACAGGGCTAAATCCCGGGGTGACGAAATACTAATAATCACCGGAGTTTTAATTTCTTCCTTCCTCTCATGTTTCGCACTTTTTTGATACCTTAGAGATGTGTCTACAGATTAGCCCACAAGGGGAGAGGTGAATGAGTTCGAATCTGTCAGTGTTGAGTTCCGATCACTTATTACTACTCAGCAACCCAACCTCGGCTAGCGCGGAGGCCTATATCGTGAAGTAACTCACCCCTTGCTCCCCATTACCCTCTTTACAATAGTGCAACCAGCTCTTTAGAATCAAATTAGCTTGTGCTGCAAAGGCCGACCAGGCATTGGAGTCAAAGTACCCGCTACTCAGCATGGCATAAGGATGTTGGCGATAATATCACTGGCGACGTTTTACGATCCCGTTCATAAGAGTGCATTAATTAAACCCATCCTGCTTCACAAGCCCTTCACAAACTTTATGGAGTAAAGGCAATTATGATTAAAAATACTCATACGATAAAATCGTCGATTAATCAAAAAGAAAAACGAGTTAAGGCAAAATATATTGAACTAATGAATCCCTATGTTGCTGGTATCGACATTGGTTCCAGATCACATTTTGTAGCAGCCCCTATTATTAAAGAAGGTTCTCATGAGATTGATATCAAAGAATTTTCCAGTTTCACACCAGACCTCTATGCTTTGGCAGATTGGCTCAAGGAATGCCAAGTTACCTCAGTTGTGATGGAGTCAACGGGGGTCTATTGGATTCCTCTCTATGAGATTTTAGAATCTCGAGGTTTTGACGTAAACCTTGTGAATGCTCGTCATGTTAAAAACGTGACAGGTCGTAAGACGGACGTAGAGGATTGTCAATGGCTCCAACAATTGCATGCCAGCGGTTTATTGTCTGGCGCCTTTCGTGTAGCAGATGAAATTCTTCCATTGAGAAGCTATATGCGCCAGAGAGAAACACTCATCACTGCTAGTGCTACTTCTGTACAGCATATGCAAAAGGCCTTATCTCAAATGAATCTTCACTTGAGCAATGTCCTCAGCGATATTGTGGGATTGACGGGTATGAAAATCATTCGGGCCATTGTCGCAGGTGATCATGATCCAAAAAAGTTAGCGGAATTTCGTGATCTACGATGTAAACAACCTCAAGATATTATCGAAAAGTCTTTAACCGGAAATTACCGGAAAGAACACCTGTTTAGCCTCGCGCAAGCCTTAGAGGTTTTTGATTTTTATCAACGGCAAATTCTAAATTGTGACAAGCAAATTGAGGATATATTAAGTCAATTAGCGTCCTCTCATCATGATTCAGATCATAAGTTAGAAGATCCAAAACCTGTACGGAAAAGGAGTTCAAAATCAGCCACTCCAAGAACCCATAGGGGGCATGGCGGCAATGTATTTTATTTTGATCCCCTGGAATATTTAAAAGAGATTATTAAGGTAGATCTAACGAAGATTCCTGGAGTTGAAGCCAATTTAGCTATCAAAATTCTAAGTGAAGTTGGCACAGATATGAAGAAGTGGAAATCAGAGAAACACTTTACATCTTGGTTGGGATTAAGTCCTGAAAACAAAGTGTCAGGGGGAAAACAGTTGAGTTCAAAGACAAAAACGTCAGCAAATAGAGCTGCTGAGGGATTTCGATTAGCTGCCTTTTCCTTACATCGTAGCCAAACAGCTTTGGGAGGGTTTTTACGGCGTATAAAATCTAAACATGGAGCTCAAAAAGCAACTACGGCTACAGCTCGTAAAATTGCTGTTATTTTTTACTCGATCCTTACCAAAGGAACCGAGTATGTGGAAGCGGGGCTGCATTATTATGAAGAGAAATATAAAGAACGCCTTTTGAAAGGGCTTCAAAAACGAGCACATGACTTAGGGATGGTGTTGATGCCAGCCCCGGATAAAGAAGAACCCGCGGCAACCTCAACACAACAGGAGCTGTTATGTGTGTAAAGTAAATAAAATCAACTGATTGGCGTGGGAGTTACTCATAAG
>CAYYAN010000289.1:0-2026 GCA_964469825.1 uncultured Chthoniobacter sp.
TTTATTGGTTCTACAAATGATGAATCCATAGATTGGCGAAGAAATTTTAATTTTTTAGTAGCTTTTTGAAATTGATGAATCACTCTTGATCCAAGAGATTGAATTTTTAAACTCTGTCTTCTTGAAGGATGAGGGGAATGAATAAAAATTTTACCTTTTATGTCAGTTGCGGTTAATCTTCTGCTCGACTGTCTGACCATCGAAATTAATCTATCAGTTTCTGGCGTGTAAATATCGCAACTCACCCTTCCGCGGGATGTCGCTACATAAGCAGCCTTCTCATCTAATTTAGCAGCAGCTATGACAACATGATCAGCTGTCTTTCCTTGAGATTTATGAGAAGTTACCACATACCCATGAGTAAATTGGCGGTATTCAGATGGAACAATAATTCCTTCCTTCGTAACGATACTTCCGTTGCTTTCTATATGTTCTACATTTAAAATTGTTCCGTTAGTAAGACCAATTTTTTTATCATTAGCGCGAAGTAAAATTTTATCTCCTTTTGCAATTTCTATTGTTTTTCTTTCACCTACATCAAAAGAAGAAATTTTTTTAAAAGGTAATAATTTTCCTCCTTCAATATGCACTGAATCTTTCTCAACTTCTGTGACTAAATAGGTTCCCTTCTTGGTAACACCAACATCCTGAGCAAACGTCACCACCAGACCAGCTCTGTAATTGGAAACATCACATTTCTGCGATCTCGTCCATCCGAGAGGCTCAATCACTTGATGCATTACGCCCTCTTTTAAAAAGCCAACCCCTTTTAATCCCTTCCTAATGGCATCAGTAAAAGTAATGTTTTCACTCCAGGTTGGAGCAACAGCGATGACACTATCCATTTTCGGCCCATATTCCGATCTAATCAGGTAATTTTTAGCAGCATCCTCCAAGTATTGTGCACCAGATTCATTGATCCAACCCATTTGATTAAAATGTTCTAAAGCATCTCCAGCATTACCTTCAGCCATAAGACTGATGGCATGACGATATTCATGAGAGGACTGTCTCCTAATATTTTTGAGCTCATTGCTCTTCATCTTCGAATGAGTTTCAATCAATCTCAAAAAATCTCCCGCTTCTACCGAGACATGCTGCTTGGAATCCCCAACCAAAACAATTCGCTGCCACTGTTTTTGTGCTAACTTTAGCGTTTCATACCCCTGTCTTGTCGATTGAAGGCCAGCTTCATCAATCACAATAACAGCATTGGTCCATGGCTCATGTTCAGCTTTGATGAGGTATTCACTCACCGTTGTAGCACAACCGAAACCTTCCTCCTTGAGCACTTCGACGGCTGAAGCTGTAGGAGCCAAATAGAGCATCTTCTGCCCAACTTTCTCCAAATGTGAATGAAGCTCTTTCAGCATTGTTGTCTTTCCAGCTCCAGCAATGCCTCGGATAGCACAAACGGCATCCTTGTTTGAGCAAACAAACTTTACTGCATCGGCTTGTTCCTTAGCTAACCAATCAGAAGTGATAGGTTCTTCGGTCAACAATTTTGGGCGCTTTCCACAAGAAGTATTGATGTAATTGATGGCCCATGTTTCCTGATGCAGGTGTTCTGTGGAGGTAAAAAGAGAGGTCAAAGGATGCAAATCAGAACTCAATTCAACGAGTTCTACTTTTCTATTTTCATGAGGTTTTTTATTTTCAAGAGCAGGCTTTTTCAAAAGATGCTTTAGTGAATCAAGTTCAACAAAACCGAGATTTTGATTGAGAGCCTCAGCTAAAATTTGATGAGACTGAAGAACAGAAGATCTTTCAAAAACATGGTACATGGCATCTTGAAGAGCTTTCTCTTCCTTGCTGCTGGTGACATCAATGCTTGGATTAATTTTGAAATTATTCATCTTCACCTCAGCTTGCTGCGAAGACCATTTCAGCGCCTCTGTTTTTAATTGAAGAAGAAAAATTTTTTCCTCCTCAGAAAGCTGACTTAATTGATTAGCGCGAACTTCATCGGTAGAGATTTTTTTCAGATCCTTGCTCTCACGGCTCTCCCTTGTTAACACAGAAATTT
>CAYYAN010000290.1:0-2025 GCA_964469825.1 uncultured Chthoniobacter sp.
CATTTAGACTCGCTCGCTCCTACGAGACTCGCCCCTTTGGGATTGCCTTTGGCATTCGATCTCGCCCCATCTGGGGTTCGGTTATCAGCTTTACCGGGTCTCGCAGTAGAGAGGGATGAAATATTCGAGTTAAGAACAGCAGCAGCTGATAGCGCCTCACTCATCACTACAGAAAAACTGAGAAGATTGCTTCCTTCCCGTCCTTTTGATGTCCATAAAGGAATTTTTGGACATGTTGGAATTGTTGCGGGATCGCGTGGCTATCTTGGTGCAGCACGTCTTGCCTCTACAGCTGCTCTCCATGCAGGAGCAGGTTTGGTGACGCTTTATGCAGTGCCTGAAATTTATGATTTACTTGCTGTATCTGTACCACCTGAAGTAATGGTGAAATCCGTGACTTGTTATACTGATGTTCTTTCAGAGCGGTTGGATGCAATTGCGATTGGTCCTGGGCTTGGTTTACAACATCAGCCTACAATTTTAGAAGTTATTGAAAAGGCGACGGTCCCATCTGTTGTTGATGCCGATGGTTTAAATGCATTGGCGCAGGAGATTCCTCGGCTTTTGAAAATTCAAGGGTCACGATTACTCACACCACATCCTAGAGAAATGGAACGACTTTTTCCATGTAAAGATCGGATACGTGTTCAATGGGCAACTGATTTTGTGACACAATACCCTGTGACCTTATTGTTAAAAGGAGCTCGCACGATCGTTGCGGAAAAAGAAAAGTCCATCGCCTACAATACGACGGGAAATCCGGGTATGGCGAGTGGTGGGATGGGAGATGTTTTGACAGGAGTTGCAGCAGCATTGTTAGCCGCAGGCCATCAACCTCGTGAAGCAGCAATGTTAGGGGCTTGGCTTTGCGGTTATGCTGCCGAGTTAGCGATTTTTAAAGAACATGCTTCGCAAGAATCGCTTGGTGCAACTGATGTCATTACTAATTTGGGCAGAGCGATGAAAGATTTGAGGGCTGGAGTTTTTTAATTTTCTTATTCTCTCGCTGGTAAGAATCGCACGCGCTGATCCTGACGAGGTAGTCGAATTGTAAAGACGAGGCCTTTACCTTTTGAGCTTTCAAGCATGATTTCACCGCCATGAGCTCGAACTACTCGCTGTACGACCAGGAGCCCAAGTCCATTGCCGTCAGTTTTTGTGGTAAAGTAAGGTTGAAAAATTTTATCAAACTGATCAGTTGAAATGCCGCTGCCGGTATCACCAATGCTGACCCAAAGATGAGTTTCATCGCAGCCTGTGACAATGCTGAGGAGACCGCCTTCTTTCATGGCTTGAAAACTATTGCGGATAATGTTGTAGAGGGCTTGCTTTACTTGATCTCTGTCTAATAAAAGTGGAGGTAGATTTTTTCCCAGAGTAAGGTTTAGTTCAATATTACGGTTTTCAATTTCTTGTTTTAAAAAAGAGAGGACATCTAAAATAACGTTATTGAGTTCTTCCATTTTTAATTGCAAAGGAAGAGGGCGGATTGCTTTCAAAAATTGAGTAATGATTTGATCTAAGCGAGTGACTTCATTGCTAGCAATGGAGAGAGAGTGTTGTAACTCTTCTTGCTGTTCTTTTGGAAGTTTTGCTAGACGTCGCTCTAGAAGTTGAAGGTGGATCGTGAGGGAATTGAGAGGATTTCCAATTTCGTGGGCGACTTCTGAGGCTAATAATGTTGCTATTTCAGAGCGTTCAGTAGCAAGAGCCTCTTCTGTTTGACGTCGTGTATTCGTAATGTCTCTTAAAATAAGAGCGTGCCCTGCCAGTGTTCTGACAAAATTTTCACTCTCATCGCTCATTAAGGGAGCTATATAAAAATTGAGAAAACGATGTTTTGGATAAAAAATTTCTAGATCACGACTGACTACTTCATGGGCTTGTGTAATGAAGTTAAGTGACAATCCTGGAACAACAGCAGATAAAATTTTGCCAATATTTTCTGGGCCATGAAGGCCGAAAAATTCACATGCAGCTCGATTGAGATAAATGATGCGACCTTCTGGATTAGTGACAATAATT
>CAYYAN010000291.1:0-2024 GCA_964469825.1 uncultured Chthoniobacter sp.
ATCGTGGTTTGTGTTGTAAAACTAAAATAAATATAAGGCCAGCTATCTTCAATCGGAGAAGGATGGGCTACAGCTGAAAGAACTTTCTCCGTAATACTAAAAGCATGTTTTTGAAAATAGGCAATCATGGCGTAGATCTCTCCATAGATAAGTCCAAAAATCATGTATGTATTCAATGCGCCTATAACCTCTGTCAAAGCAGCCTGAGAGGATGACATCATCTCGTCGAGAGCCTCGATCGCATAAAGAGACAAAAAAGCCACAATCCCAACATGCAATGCAATGGAAGTCAGCGTTCGTTGATCTCTTGCTTCAAGAAGGCCTAAAAAATAGGCGAGAAAGATAAAAAAGAGGGGAACGAGCAAACAGGCTAGAAAAATTAGGAAGTAACGTTTAATTTTTTTGTGAGCAATAATTTTGCTGCTCAACCCTAAAAGAAAAATAATAAGAACCTGTGCTTTGTTGAGAATTGGTCCAAAAAAAAGAAGAAAAAAAAGTGTGCCGCACAAAAAAAGCGTCGCATTTTTAGCATGGAGAAAATTTTTTTTCATAGCTGCATGAATTTAGAACCTGTTTTCTTCTAACAATGGCATAATAAGTGTTTCCAATTCAACCAAGGAACTAACACCTGAAATTTTTTCTCGAAGAGGACGTGCGCCTGGGAACCCTTTTGTATAGGCCATAAGACGAGCTCGCATGGAAGACATCGCAACAGATTCGTTACCTTTGAGGGCAATCTCTTCACGACAATGTCGCCGAATCAAATCCCATCGCTCTTCTAAAGTGGGGTGAAAGGGAAGAGTGTCCCCACGAAGCAACGAGCGAATTTCTGAAAAGATCCACGGATTCGTCATGGCCGCACGACCTATCATAAAGCCTGCGACTCCTGTTGAAAGATATTGAAGCACATCTGTAGCAATGGCAATGTCTCCATTTCCAATAACAGGAATTTTTACTACTTGTACGACTTCAGCAATAACATCCCAGTTAGCTTTTCCGGAATAACCTTGTGATCGTGTACGACCATGCACTGCGAGACGTTGAATCCCTGCTCCCTCGAGTAATCGTGCTGTTGTTGTTGCATTGATAGAGGCCTCGTCCCAACCGATACGAATCTTGGCTGTCACAGGCAAGGGCGTTACAGCTTTCACAACAGCTTGTGCAATTTTTTCTAATGTTGGACAATCCCTTAACAGTGATGATCCTCCATGACGACAGACAACTTTGTTCACAGGACACCCAAAATTAAGATCGATAAAATCGGGCCTCACCCACTCCACAACAGCTTGTGCAGCTTCTGCTAAGCGCTCTGGATCTCCCCCAAAAAGTTGTACACCAAGCGGACGTTCTTCTTCCAAAAAATTTAAATACTGCTGTGTCCTGGCATTGCGATGCATGATTCCATCAGCTGAAAGAAATTCCGTTGTTAAAACATCAGCTCCTCGTTCCTTGCAAATACGCCGAAAAATAGAATTCGTCACACCAGCCATGGGCGCCAAGAAGAGCAAGGGCAAAGAGGCCGTAACGGGTAACGAGTAACGAGCAACGGATCCTGAGACACTATGTTCTGAGTTATCTTGTTTCTGAAAGTTCATTAATACTGTTGGAAACGATGATGAAATACGTTTTCGATCTAAAAAACTCGTCAACCACTACTCATTACTCGTTACAAACTTATCATTGGCGTGAGCCATCGAGAAGTTGTGAAACTTCCTTCTGCACTTCTATTAAATTTTCGAGGCTCAATTGAGGATCTTTAATAATAAATGTTTCACCTGTTCCAACATGCTCATAAAGAAGTGTTGTTTTTTCAGGAGAAGGAAGTGGCCGAAGTAATTTTTTTCTCTCTAGCATTAAAGCAAGAATATAACATACATTCGCATGCTTTGAATCTTGCTGCTTGAGAAAGTAACGAAGCATGCCTTCTGCATCATCTTTAGGAAGCGGCTCGGGCGCAGGAGGAGGAGGCATCTCGTATTTAGAACGCCAATATGAAAAAGGAATAGGCACCATCTCTTCTTTTT
>CAYYAN010000292.1:0-2017 GCA_964469825.1 uncultured Chthoniobacter sp.
TGCGCTCTTACTAATTTTTTCTGCGGTAACGAGTCGTTCTTTTTTTGAAGAAAATTGGAAGGGAGATAAACCAGCTGCCAAGCTCCGTTGGTTGGGGCTTACGGGTGTCGTGCTAACTTATTTTCAACTCATCGTTGCAGCAACGATGAGGCATGCGCATTTGGGATTATCAATTCCTGATTTTCCAACTGCTTATGGAAAATTTCTTCCTGACCTTTCTGAAAAAGCAGTGACAGCCATTAATGCTGTGCGCTTGGCTCAAGGTATGATGCCGACAACTGCATGCCAAATTGAATTGCAGCTTCTTCACCGCGGTGGAGCCTTGCTCCTGATGGGAGTTGTGCTTTTATTAATGATTCGAGCTCGAGAGCTCTTATCCGAAAAACATTGGGTTCATCGCTGGGCCTTTACTTGGGGAATTTTATTGATCTTGCAAGCGGCGCTAGGAGCTTGGACTATCTGGTCTAATAAGGCAGCCGATGTCGCCACAGCTCATATGGCGCTTGGAGCTCTTTTGCTAGGAGGCTCGATGCTTTTCACTTTTCGACTTTTTATCGCTAACAAGCAAAAAGAAGAGATTTACAGTGATGGCAGAAATGAGGATTATCAAGGACAAGATTTTAATGACGATGCAGTCTCGTTTCCAACCGTAAGTTAATTTTGTGAAACAAGATTCTGCGAACATAACGAATTCAATGAATGACTTCATGGAGCTAATTAAGGCCCGCTTGTCATTGCTAGTACTAATCACAACACTTGTTGGGTTTTTATTGGGATGGAATGGGCCGCTTGATTATTTTTTTTTAGGAGCGACGTTATTTGGAACCGCGCTCTCTGCTTGTGGCGCTTCAGCTTTGAATCAATGGTGGGAGAGGGCTTTAGATGCTTTGATGAAAAGAACAGAAGATAGGCCTCTTCCTGCAAAAAGGTTACATCCTCGTGATGCACTTCTTTTTGGATTGCTCTGCTGTATTGTTGGAATAGGTCTTTTGTTTTTTTTCGTAAATGTGTTAGCGGCTCTCTTGGCAGCAGCTACTGTTGTTATTTATGTTTTGGTCTATACGCCCATGAAACGGAGAACGACTCTCAACACTTTACTGGGGGCTGTTCCTGGGGCATTGCCTCCTCTTATCGGTTGGGCGGCAGCTACGAATGATATTGGGGTTGGGGGAGTTGTTCTTTTTCTGATTCTTTGGTTTTGGCAGATGCCTCATTTTTTAGCGATCGCTTGGCTTTATCGAGAAGATTATTCTGCCGCAGGCTTTTGTATGCTCAGTGTGGAGGATCCAGAAGGTTTCATGACCTCACGTCAAGCTTTGCTCTACGCTTTGGGTCTGCTGGCAGTCTCGCTTCTTCCTACCTTATTGGGAATGGCTTCGCCCTCTTATTTTCTGACAGCATTGCTCTTAGGTATCCCTTTTGTCTTGATGGCGTTCTTTTTTGTTAAAGATCGCACTCAAAAAAATGCTCGCAAGCTTTTCTTTGCATCGATTATTTATTTGCCCTTGATTTTGGGGGCGCTCGTTATTTTTAAAAGCGCAACACTTCAACTTTCTTCCTCATGATGTCTAAAAAAATTAGAATTGCTATTGGTCTTGGTATTTTTTTCTTCGCTATTGGGCTCTGTGCGCTTGTTATTTGGCTGATGCTCTTGCGTGGGCCAGCGCTGACTCAATAGCATTTTGAACACGCTCTCAATCTTAATGCTGTATAGAAATATTTTTAGTAATTCGTTATAGCAATTTTATTCTATTCCTTTTAAAATGCCTTTATGTCTTCAGCTGTATTTCCTAATTCTTTTTCTGATTCCATAGCACCTTCTGACTCTGAGCATCACGTTCACCATGGTGCGCCCCCACGTGTCTGTAAGTTTGGCATGATTGTTTTTCTTCTCTCTGAAGCGATGCTTTTTGCAGGGCTCATTGGAGGTTATATTGTCTTACGCCTTGGATGTGCGCAATGGCCACCATCACCAGAACTACCAGCACTTCCCAAAGTTCTTACTGGCTGTAATACA
>CAYYAN010000293.1:0-1999 GCA_964469825.1 uncultured Chthoniobacter sp.
ATGCGCTTGGCATTGTCATCAAGAGTCAGCGCAGTAAATACCAGTGAAAGCCCAAGGCTTATAAACATTCCAACGATGAGCGAGAAAACAGCTAGCGCCGTCACAACGGTTTTTTGCTCATCCGTCATAACACCTCCTTAAGCGTTGAGGTCAAGTTGTGTATGATCCCAAATTCATTCTAAGAATTTGGTAAATAGGGCCTCGATACATAATGTAGCGAGGCCCATTTAGCACACTTGCAGAGAATAAGGCGTTTACAGGACCGAAAGGATCGTGTCCCCCTCCTGGATGATTGCCGAGAGGATTCTGATGCGATCAGGCTTCGGCTTGGTGATATGAGTCGTGCCGACCTTGCGAGCCTTAAGAGGCTGGCGAGACAACACGTCTCGTCGGACGCGCAGATGGTGGAGAAGATACCTCACTCCGTCTGGACTTGGTGGCCTTGGTGCCAACCGACTTGCCTTCGGGCAATTACTTTGCGCCTCGTGAAGAAAGTTCTGTATCCGACGCTTGTCGACCAAGCTTTTATCCGAAGCTTGTACCGCTGTGGAGATACTTACGCTCATTAGATTGTCGCTCCTTTGATTTGAACTAAACAATTTGTGATTATAACAAAAAAAGCTCCCGTTGGCAAGGGGGCGCGGGGGCTAATAATGAAAAAATTTATTTCTATTTATCTATTAGTGCTAGTCCATAAATCATTCCACCACTGCGATGGAGCAACTTCATAGATTTTTTGTCCAAGTTTTTTTGCACTTTCAAGAGTAAGCTTGTTCAACTGCGCATTACCCTTACCTTCTTCGTACCCTTTACCGTGTAACCAAATAGTCGCCTCTTTATTCCCCTGCCATTCATATTCACGGAGTAATAAAATTTGATCGAGCAAATCTGCTTGCTTTGTAATAATAGACTCAATGGTTTTTCGTTCTTCGTATTCATCCATTAAGATTTTCAAGTCAGGAAATGGCAAAGTGCCAAGTTGTTCTTTATGAACTTCATCTTCATGAACAGTAACATAGCGTTTGTGAATCCAATTATGGTCCCCCGTGCGAGCTTCAGCTATATCATGCATCAAACCCATCATCGCCACTTTATACAAATCGGCGTTTTCAATTTTTGCCAGAAACCAACCAATCAAAGCCACGCGATATGAGTGCGAAGCAATCGTATCTGAATAATCGTCAGTAAGCAAAGTTTGACGATGCATACGTGGTAATTTTCGCATCGTCCCCAACTCAAAGAAAAAATTTACAATTGAAGTATCTTGATCCATAATTTTATGATAATTTTTTACGAAGAAGTTCGTTTATCACTTGAGGATTGCCCTTGCCTTTCAATTCTTTCATCACCATTCCAACCAAAAAACCAAATGATTTATCTTGACCCGCTTTAAAATCAGTAACAGCTTTTTCGTTTTCAGCTATAACTTTTTCAATGGCTTCCAAGATTGGACCTTCATCACTTGTTTGCTCAAGCCCTAAATCAGTCACTATATTATCAGGTTCACCGCCCTTATCAAACATTACTTTAAACACTTGTTTCGCCGCCGAACTAGAAATTTTCCCTTGCTCAATTAATTTGATCATTTCAGCCAAATTTTCTGAAGTAACTAAGGATTCTTGTGGATGTTGATATTTTGAGTTAAGAAGCGCAGAAAAATCTTGCAAACACCAGTTCGCCGCTTGCTTAGTTAACTTCGCTACATCCAAACTTTTACCTTCGGCTTCATTCCACGCCTGGAGTTCAGACACGACATCTTCAAAAAAATACGTCAGCTCTTTCCACACAATTAAATTCTCAATGTCTGCTGGATTTAAATTATACTCATCTTTAAAACGTAAACGTTTTGCATCTGGTAATTCCGGCAGACTTCCTCGAAGTTCATCTTTATACTCTTGGGTAAAATGCAAAGTTGGTAAATCAGGATCAGGGAAATAACGATAATCATTCGCTTCTTCTTTACTACGCTGTTCGACGGTTTGATTAAGCTTTTCATTCC
>CAYYAN010000294.1:0-1988 GCA_964469825.1 uncultured Chthoniobacter sp.
AAGCTTTTTGTCTTTATCTAAATTGTTAGGCTTAATAAAATCAGAATCAAATCCAATAGGACCTATCTGAGTCATAAAATTTTTTGTCTCATTGGGAGTGAAGGGATCTTGTTTGTCTTCCAAAATATGGGATACTCCAGCGATGCATAGGTATCTTTGAAAAGCTTGTGGCGATGTATGAGCTGCGTTGAGAAGGGCTCGAACTCCATACATTTGAAAATGGTTCCAAGAAGCTTCACTAGTGATGCCTCGTCCTGATTGCATAGGGGTTCGAAGATAGAAATAACGACCGGAAACCGGATAGACGCGTCCTGGAATAGGGGATTCTTTAAGGTATTTTTGTCCAAGGTCAAAGTCAGAAAAAGTTTGTTCGGGAAGCCCTGGAGCAAAAAACTTTTCAATATAAAGAGAACTGTCTGCTAGAAGGATAAGACTTAACACGATGATCGTAGCTGCTCGAAAACGTTGTGGTATAATAGAAAAAATTAGATGGGAGAGAGCTAGTGCCGCAGTCACGCTGATTGCAAAAAAACCAACTTCCCAACAACCCCAAGGAGCTCGGATGTCATGAAAGAGGGGTAACGTTTCTAAGATCAAAAAACCTGGAATAAAAAAATAAATAAGTGTCGCAAGAATAACCCAAAAGCGATGATGATGACTTTTGGGAATAATGATGTGAAGAAGCAAAGGTGGGAGAAGTGCGATTAACCAAAAAAGTGGAATGACCCATGGTTGCGCATTATTGGCTGAGCGAATAAATGTTAATAATCCGGTAAAAGGAGAAAAAGGTCCATGAGAGAGCCAGATTGAAGCAAGTGTTAAACCAAGAAAAAGTCTTAGCAAGATACCATCACGTGTTTCTAGCCATGGAGAGTGCCAAGTACGCCAGAGAATTAGACCAATACCAGCAAGGGCAACAATTCCAATATAAAATTGTCCACGATCCGCTAGGAACATAGGGGGCATTCCTGTTAAGAGAGTATTGCCACGATCTAAAATAGAAATAATATTTTTTAAACAAAAAGCACGTTGCCAATCCGAAAAAGAATCAAAATGAAAAGCAGCCACCCAATGATATTCTCGTTCTAGTGGCAGTAAGAGGATGCCAGCAAGGAAAAAAACCATTACAAGGGCTATTAATGTTCCCTGCAAGAGAGACCACCGATATTTTGGTTGATCAAGGCAGAGCCAGAGAAAAAAGAGGCCAGCAAAAGGCAAAAACATAAATGTTAGCTTGGTGTAGGAAAGCATCATGCCTGCCCAACTCAGTGCTAATAGGGAAGAGGCTCGCAGTGATCTCTCTTCACAGATGTTCAAAAAACTCCAGAAGATCAGCGGAGGAAAAATATAGGAATAACTTCCTGCCCAATGCTCAAAGTTTGCAAGACGAGTAAGCATAGAAGCACTTGAAATATAGAGAATAGCAGCAATGAGAGCCGTCCATTCATTTTTTGTTAGTTTTCGAACAAATAAAAACATCGTTAGGGCGGCTAAAGGGAGAACAAGCAGAGCTGCAACTTTTATTCCTGCAGGATCCCCAAAGAGTTCTGTACAAACAATACCGATAGAAAACGGAAGCAAGCATGGAGCATAAGTTGCCATTGAATGTCCTTGTAAAAAATTACTACTCCACCAGGAAAAGCCTTTTTGAGAAAAAATATTGGATTTTAATTCAAAAAGAAAACGAGCGACATCACTGTACATTTCTTCTTGTGATGGAGTTTGAGAAAGCCATCCTATGGCAAGTGCGCCACAAAAGAACAAGAGAATAAGAACGAGGATACGGAGTGGTAAAGAAAAATGATGGGTGTTTTGGTTTTTAAATACTGTTTTCATGAAAGTAATGAACTTTTGAGGCAGTAGAAATGTAGACAAAGATTTCTAATAAACAAACAAGAAGTGAGTAGTTGCACTATAAGTTAGTCAACAGAATAATTTTTTAATGCGGGTAACCATTCTTGCGCCCAAGCAATGACACTATCAATACC
>CAYYAN010000295.1:0-1340 GCA_964469825.1 uncultured Chthoniobacter sp.
GTTAAGACTGGCTTATAATCAATGACAGAAGCAGTACGTTTTATAAAAGAGAGGTGGCCACTGATTGGTATGGTTGTTTGTGCGTTGATGATCTGAGCCGTATTGTCGGTATAGCCGATGCTTGAAGGAAAAATAGAGGAGTCGATGTAGCCATTTTTATCTAATGTTCCAAAAAGAATATTTTGAGCGTTTCCATAGCTCTTGGTTGTTCCAAGAAAGGTAAAGGTTCCATCTTTGTTGCCAACAACACTCGATATGGCTTCTCCACCAGCTCCTCCTATTTTAATACTTTTATGAAGAGTTCCATTCATCAGGTTGATCAAGGTGAACCAGGCTGCTTGCGGTCCTCCTAGCATTCCACTGAGGGTTGTTCCGGATGTCATGATTTTAGCAGTCTGACTAGAGGAACTTCCTTGTTGAAGAGCAAGGCTCGTGAAGCCACCTCCGCTTGGAGAGCCCAAGGAAACAAGCCAATTGCTATTTCCAGTCGTTCCATTAAGACTGCCAATAAGGCCATAACCGTTATTCGCACCAGAGAAAAAAACCGTATTATTTTTTTCAGCAACAACATTAATATGGGTGTTAGATTCTCCGGGGCTTAAAAAAAGACGTGTCCAAAGCTCTTTCCAATGAGTTCCATTATATTGAATTTTACTCAACCAACCGTTACTCCAGAGCCCATTTTTTGTACTATTACTTCCACCAATAAGATAAGTTTGATCATCAACCTGAGTGGCAGATGAAATGAGGGTGTTGTGAGTGTTGTTATTACTCAGTTCGATAGTGTGAGCAGAGCGTACGACTCCTGCATGAGGATCAAAGTCGAGTGCAAAGTTGATTCCACTATTGTCATAACCAAAGCAGAGAAGTGTTTGACGACTTGTTGGAAAAAGAGATGTAATAGGACTCCTGCAGGCAAGACCAGATTGACCACACTCTTGTGGATTAAGCCCTGAAAAAATCCAGGCAGACAGCAAAGATCCATCGGTTAAGTTGTGTTTGCTAATGAAGGGAAAGTATCCAATGTACCCACCCGGATAAGAAGTACCAGCAGCATAGACCGTGTTGTTAAGACTGGTCGTTGCATAGAGCCTCATCACTCTAGTGAGAGGCGAGTAAGCCCATTCTTTTTCACCGCTTTGTTTCATTCGAGTCAGCAACCCTGGATAGGGGTAGTGTGATGAAAGGCCTCCAGCAATCTGATATCCATTGGCATTAGCCTCTAATGATTGAGGATAAATATCAGGAGTTGAAATGCCTGCTTGCACCTGACTTAAATCCTGAGAATTTCCTTTATAAACAGTAAAAACGGGATCTTGTAGGGAACGAACAGTGGGTAA
>CAYYAN010000295.1:1350-1956 GCA_964469825.1 uncultured Chthoniobacter sp.
TACCGAAGAAAGAGTTTGTTGTGGAAATGTCGATGAGGCTGCAAGATAGGCTACCAGGGCTTTAGCAGCGCGTGTTGCTTTGCGCCAAAAAGGGATTGTTTGATGATGAGACGCAAAGTGAGCTGTTTGTTTAGGTGCAAAGGGGGCAGTCCCGCAATTTGCGACTTTGTCTGCAAATTGACTGGTACTGACCCCTTTGCTGTCTGCAACTTGTTCGGTACTGGCTCCTTTACTGAGATCGTTGTAGCTAGATAGAAAGAGCTTTCCAAGGGATACAGTTTCCTGAATGGCCCCGATGGTTTGAGCGAAAGAAGACTTTGCTTCAACTTCAACTTTTAATTTCAACTCTTCTGAAGCAGCCTCTCTCAAATCTTTCTCTGCCTCCTGGGCGTCTTCAACCAGTGCGGCTACCTTTTTTAAAATCTCTTCTCTGTTTGAGAGGGAAGGCTCGGCATGAAACTCCCTCTCCATCTCGACAAGCCACTCTTGTCGTTCTTTCCAAAAGTTGTGTTCTTCTTCGAGCCAGGATGTTTCATCGCTTTTTTCTTCAACAGGAAGTTTAAGAGCTCGTGCTTGAAGTGATGATGAAATCTCATCTGGATTTAG
>CAYYAN010000296.1:0-1937 GCA_964469825.1 uncultured Chthoniobacter sp.
TTATTTCTGTTAGTTGAGTGTGCCCTCCGCTAACAAGCAATGCTAAATGATGAGGAATTATCTCTTTTCCAAAAAAAGGAGAGAGGAGATGTCCTTCAAGATGATTCACAGCTAAATAGGGAATCTGAAGTCCCAGAGCAACTCCTTTTGCAAAAGAGGCGCCGACAAGCAATGCAGGAGCAAGACCTGGTCCCGCTGTTGCAACAATAGCCCCTAACTCTGCAGGATTTATAGAAGCTTCTGAAAGTGCCTGATGAAAAAGTGGATCTATTGCTTGCAAATGATTGCGAGAAGCCACTTCGGGAACAACGCCTCCAAAACGAGCATGGATCTCGATTTGAGAAGCTACCAAAGTTGTTAATAGCTGATCAGGTGGTTTGAGAATAGCCACAGCTGTTTCATCACACGAAGATTCAATGGCGAGGATTGGTTTCGAGAAAAAAGAATTCACGGAGTTAAAAAAATTTATTTTTATATAAGCCTCGATTTCCACTCTAAATCTAGTTCAGCAGGATATTGAAGAAGTTGTTGATAGCGTTCATAAAGTTCTTTTAATAAAAAAATCAGAATATTAGGGCGATCAATATTTTTTTCTCCAGTCGCCAATGCTAAAGAAGTAACTTTTTCTTTCAACTCGACAGGGAAATCTTTTTCTTGTTGAAAAAGATTAAGGCCTATTCCAACAACAGCAAAAGAATTTTTTCCTAAACGTGTCTCGACTAAAACACCAGCCACTTTTTTTCCGTTAATCAAAAGATCATTAGGGGGTTTGATGTTCATGTTATTAATTTTCATTTTTGTTTTTAAAATAGCATCGTAAAGTGCGACAACAGCAAACTGTGAAAGTGCAGGGATTATTTCGGTCGTAATCTTAGGACGCAGTAAAAGTGACATCCAAATTCCTGTTTCTGGTGGAGAAAACCAAGGACGTTGAAATTGTCCGCGGCCTTGCTTCTGTTCATTAGCAATGACTAATGTTCCTTCCGGCGCTCCAGCTTCTCCCAACTGCAAAGTATAGGTGTTAGTGGAATCAATGCTTTCAAAAAAATGAATTTGTGCGTGCCAAGGAGAATATTTTTTTAAGAATTCAATATTCATGAATTCATCTCAAGTGATAGATCAGCCCAAATAGCTGAATGCGTGAGAGCGCCCAATGAAATTTCATTAATACCCGTCTGAGCAACAGCTCGTACATTTTTTAATGTGATTCCTCCACTGCCTTCCAATTGAATGGAGGGTGCAATTTGATTTCTCAACTCGACAGCATGACTCATCTCCTCAAGGCTCATATTGTCTAGAAGAATGACATTCACTTCTTTGATCGTTAAAAAAAATTGAACTTGTTCCAAGGTGTCTGCTTCAATTTCAATTTTTAGATTAGGATGTTTGAGGCGCAGTTCTTGAATTTTTTTTGGCAAAATATTTCTTAGTTCACTCCCCAAGGCGGCAAGATGATTATCTTTGATTAAGACAGCATCAAACAGACCTATGCGATGATTTTTAGCTCCTCCAAGTTGAACGGCTTCTTTTTCAAGCTCTCTCCAGCCCGGTGTCATTTTACGAGTATCTAAAATAGTCACACCTGTTCCAGCAACAGAATCAACATAAAATCGTGTAAGCGTTGCAACTCCCATAAGGCGTCCTATAAAATTTAAAGCAACACGCTCTGCTGAAAGCAAAGAGCGAGTAGAACCAGCAATAGATAGCAAAGATGTTCCTGCTTCTAATACCTCTCCTTCTTTTGCTAACAACGTTACTTTAAGACTTGGGTCGACCTGGCGAAAAACTTCTTGTGCTACAAAGAGGCCAGCAGCAACTCCTTTTTTCCGAGTTATAATATGAGCATGACTTTTTGCTTCAGCCGGGATAAAAAATTCAGAAGTAATATCTCCTACTCCCAAGTCTTCACTCAAAGCCGCTTTGATCAGTGCTGTTGT
>CAYYAN010000297.1:0-1917 GCA_964469825.1 uncultured Chthoniobacter sp.
ATAATCAATTTCAATCGCTGTATCGATTCGCACTTTGAGAGAGATCTCCTCCGAAGCACCGTTTTTTCTCGTAATGCGGAGTTTTAATTCTTGGCGAGGTTGCAATTGGTCATTAAGGCCGATGAGGTCGTAGATTTCAGTTCCATCAAGTTTCAAGGTTTGCGCATTCATTCCTTCCATAAATTGCAACGGAAGAACCCCCATTCCAACAAGGTTGGAGCGATGGATCCGCTCGTAGCTACTCGCAATAACGGCGCGAACGCCAAGAAGCTGAGTTCCTTTTGCTGCCCAATCGCGACTGCTTCCTGTTCCATATTCTTGACCTGCGATGATAAGAAGAGGAGTTTTTTCTTGAGCATATTTTTTGGCTGCATCAAAGATGCTCATACGCTCGCCATCAGGCTGATGCAATGTTTCGCCTCCCTCAACGCCAGGCAGCATCAAATTTTTAATACGCACATTAGCGAAGGTGCCTCGTGTCATCACGCGATCGTTACCGCGACGACTGCCATAGCTATTGAAATCTTCTGGTTTTACGCCTTGCTCAGTCAGGTATAAACCAGCTGGTGATTGCTTCTTGATGGCACCGGCAGGAGAAATATGATCGGTTGTGACTGAATCTCCAAAAATTGCCAGTGTACGTGCTCCTTCGATGCTCTTGATAGCAGAAGGGGTTTTGTCAAAGTTTTCGAAGAACGGAGGCTCTTGAACATAGGTGCTCTTCCGATTCCATTCATAGATCTCACCAATCGGCGAGGGGATTTCATTCCATTTTGGATTTTGGCCAGCGAAGTCAGAGTAATATTTTTTAAATGTTTGAGGCTCTAGCGCATTTTTTAAAGCAGTACGGACGTCACTCAGGCTTGGCCAGAGGTCTTTAAGAAAAACTTGTTTTCCATTTTTATCAAATCCAATTGGCTCTTTTGCAAAATCAATATTCACACGCCCTGCCAAAGCAAAGGCAACAACAAGTGGAGGTGACATCAAGAAGTTAGCCTTGATTGCAGGGTGGATGCGGGCTTCAAAGTTCCGATTTCCAGAGAGAACTGCTGCTGCAACCAGATTATGATCTTGAATTGCTTTTTCAATTTCTGGCTGGAGTGGTCCTGCATTTCCAATACAAGTGGTGCAACCATAGGCCACCGTTTGAAAACCAAGCTTATCAAGATAAGGTTGTAATCCTGTTTTTTCAAGATAACTCGTGACAACGCGAGAGCCTGGGGCCAGTGAGGTTTTCACCGCGTTATCAATGGTGAGTCCATACTCGACAGCTTTTTTTGCCAACAATCCAGCAGCGACCATCACGGAAGGATTGCTTGTGTTCGTGCAGCTGGTAATAGCTGCAATCAAGACTGCACCATGCCCAATGGCTGAACCTTTTTCATGAAAGGGGCTTTCAGCCATCTGCTGAGGTTGATCAGGAGTTGGACGATCAGAAAGCATTTCTTGTTCGTCCAATGGCAGCTTATGATGGCAACTAATATGAGCTTTGGTTTCAAGATGATCTTGATCGATGCCATAGCCTCCCTCTGAAAGACTTTTTTGGAGGAGTGTTGAAAAAGCTTTATTCAAATCAGACAAATTAATTCGATCTTGTGGGCGTTTAGGGCCTGCAACGCTCGGTTGAACAGTGCTAAGATCAAGTTCCAGATTAACGCTGTAATCGAGTTGGCCTTTGCGCGGCATACCAAAGAGTCCTTGCGCTTTAAAATAGTTTTCGAAAGCAGCGCAGTGCTCCTCTGTTCTTCCTGTCGCTTTCATGTAAGCAATCGATTCTTCATCAACAGGGAAGATTGCAATGGTTGCACCATATTCAGGAGCCATGTTAGCAATAGTGCCCCGATCAGGCAGTGAGAGCTTAGCCGCACCTTCACCATAAAACTCGACAAATTTTCCAACAACTTTAGCAGCGCGTAA
>CAYYAN010000298.1:0-1915 GCA_964469825.1 uncultured Chthoniobacter sp.
CTGCTTGAGTATAAAAATTAATAACTTGTTTTCGTGGTTGAGGTTTTTGAGCTTCTTTTTCTGCTGCTTGGCTAGCTTGAAGTGTGCGTTGATGGTAGTACTCTTGAGTTACCGCTCTATTTGTCAACAAGCAATTGAGAGCTTCTTTTTCTTTCTTAAAGCTGAAATTTTGCTCTTTCCTACAGTTTAAAACAATATCTTCTATGATTGTTTGAGTTTGAGGATCTATTTGTTCATAAGGAGGGCGCAAGGCTTCTGCATAAGCTACTTTTTGTTCAATGAGGTTTCGTTGATGCTCCTTTGCCTCCTTGATTAACCTTCTTCCTTCTTCTAGCTCTGGAGAAATTTCTCCAGTAGGAGAAATCATCGCTAAATAATTTTCTATAACTTCAAACTGCATTTGCAGATCCATTAATTGAAGATGATCTTGTTCAAGTTGCTCAGCAATGCATTCTATTTTATTGAGAGACTCATTGATTTGCAGACTACTTTTCAGCAGAAAAGGAAGTTGTAATCTCTTCATTCTAGGATCAGGAGATTCACTTTTTATTAAATGATTGACCATCTCATTTTGGTAGACACGAGCTTTTTCTAAAAGAGGAATAAGCTTTTGAAGAATAAAAATACGCCCTTCTTTTTGAGGAGAGGGGTTTTCTATCTCCAGTAACCTCAACTCTGCTTCGTAATTATTTTTTCTTTTTGCAATCTTATCAGCACGATTATACTCGCTAATAAATGCCCTTAAGCCTGATTCATCCGGATGACTATTTGGAAGTGAGGAAGGTACATCTCGCCATGTGCGATCTCCCATATCAGCATCTTGTGGAAAAGGAGGATACTTTTCTATCTTTTCTATAGGAACTCCTTGAAAAGAACCTGAGAGGCCTGTTTTAGTCTTCTCCTGTGAAGGAGGAAAAGAGGATTGTTGATTACTAATCTCAGTGGAACCGGGAATAAAACTCGGAATATTATTATCCATAGGATTTGCTGACAATAATGAATTCTAACTAATCGTACAAGAAGAGGGTCTTATTGCCTTTTCATATTTTTCTGCTGCCTTTTTAAAATAAAGCTCAATAAATTCTTTTTCATGTGGATGCCATAGCTCTTGTGTGGCTGCTATTTCAAGATCATCAGCTGAATCTTTGAGATCACCTGCTTTGACTGGATCGCCTGCTGCTGCTGCTTCTGCAGCTTGCTTATAGCGATCTGCTACTTGAGTGAATAAATAGATTACTTGTTTTCGCAATTGAGGATTTCTTATAACTTCACCACCTATTTGATAAAGAGCACTAGCTGAATTCATGAGACAACGCGCTGCGAATGCATTGCTTGCAGCTCTAGCTTGATCATCGAAATCTGCCGATTGAGTGAACAAATCAATCACTTCTTCTCGTGGTTGACGTTGTTGTGCTTCTCGAACTGCTCGAGAAAGAGCATTAATTGGTCGTGTGAAACGCTCTGCTTCTTCTGAATTACCTGCTGCTTCTAAAGCCGCAGCTTTTTCGTAATAATCTGCTTTTTGAGTGAGCAACTTGATCACTTGTTCTCGTGCTTGAAGTTGTTGAGCTTCTTTAGCTGCCTGACCAAGAGCCTTAGCTGACGCCTCTAAATATTCTTTAGTTGAAAATTTAAAAAGTTTGAAAACACTAATTTCTATACATGCGGCCGCAGATTGGTTATAGCGATCTGCAGATTGAATGTATAACTTAATTGCTTGCTCTCGTGGTTGAGGCTCTTGAGCTTCTTTGACTGCTTGATCAAGAGCTTCAGCTGATTTCGCGAGACAGGGTGCTTTTCGAGGACATACAAGATTTTTTGCTGCGTATGTAGTCAAAGCTTGACTATAGCGATCTGCCACTTGAGCAAACAACTCAATGACTTGATTTCGTGATTGAGACTGTTGCTTTTCTTT
>CAYYAN010000299.1:0-1914 GCA_964469825.1 uncultured Chthoniobacter sp.
CTGATGAAGAGAGAACTTTTAGAAGAGCAAAACACCATTCAAAACACACTCCAGCAAATCGAAACATGGCACGAATCATTGCAGCAACAACTTCGTAATTTTGATGCCTCAGAAACAATCCCTTCTTCTGAAGAGCTTCTTGAGCTTGCCAACCAATTCACATTTGTTCAACGTTGGGAGCAACAACTTCGCGAATGTGAATTCACCTTAACAACATTGATATGATTGTAGGCATCGATTTAGGCACCACGCACTCCCTCATCGGCATCTATGATGCAGGATTTCCGATGTTATTTGCCGATGATGAAGGAAGTCGCCTTACTCCCTCCATTGTTTCTTATCCTGACAAAGGCTCTCCCCTAGTCGGCCGCATGGCAGACCGCCAACGCAACTTACATCCCGAGCAAACAATTTCCTCCGTAAAGCGATTGATAGGAAGTCACAAAAAATTAACACTAGGAAACCACCAAATTTCTCCCGAAGAAGTCTCTGCCGAAATTTTAAAACACCTCAAAAAAATTGCTGAAACCAACTTAGGCACCAGTGTCACTCAAGCTGTCATCACGGTCCCCGCTTACTTCAACGATGCCCAACGCGCTGCCACGCGCCGTGCTGGAGAGCTTGCTGGCTTTACCGTTGAACGCATTCTTAGCGAACCAACGGCTGCTGCCCTTGCCTACGGCCTCGATAAACTTCATGACCAAGCTAAAGTCGCTGTCTATGATTTAGGGGGCGGCACTTTTGATCTTTCAATTTTGGAACTTGACCATGGAGTCTTTCAAGTCCTCTCAACACATGGAGACACGCACCTGGGAGGAGATGATCTCGATCAAGCGATTGCTCATTTTTTACTCAGTAAAGCTAAGAACCTCTCTTCACAACATGACATCGATCATCTTCGCTTGAAAACAGCAGCTCGTCAGGCCAAAGAAGAACTCTCTTTTTCCGAGGAGGCAACTGTACGCCTTCCTTTTTTTCAAGGAAATCAGCATTTAGAAATAACATTAACTCGTGTTGAACTTGAAAAAATCTGCCGGCCCTTCATCGAACAGACCCGGACTTTTTGCCTGCGCGCTCTTGCTGATGCTAAACTGCAACCAAGTGATCTCGATGAAATTATTTTAGTTGGCGGATCAACGCGCATGCCTTTTGTACGAGCCTTTGTCGAAGATGTCTTTGGCAAAAAGCCTAATCTTTCTCAACATCCCGATGAAGCAGTAGCCCTCGGTGCCACACTACAGGCCGCTTTGTTGGAAGGCAATCTTCCTCACATTACGCTCCTCGACATTACTCCCCTCTCACTCGGTATAGAGACTTTTGGAGGACTCATGAACGTGATCATTCCTCGCAACACGACTATCCCAACGAAAGCTGGAGAAATGTTCACTAATGCTGTTGCTGGCCAACGCGCTATGAAAATAAATATTTTACAAGGAGAACGCGAATTAGCCAAAGACAATTGGAAACTTGGGGAAGTCGAAATTCCTTTTACTCGAGCACCTAAAGGCCAAGCGCGCGTCGGTGTTCAATTTGAGATTGATGCCGATGGAATTTTAAAAGTCTTGGTTCGTGATACACTCTCTGGCGAAGAAAAATTTTTGGAGATTCGCCAAGCTATTGAAATTTCTGACGAGGCCGTTGAAGCGATGTTGGCAGACTCTCTCGAACATGCCTTTGAAGATCGCGATGCCCGGATTTTCACAGAAGCTCGTCTTAAAGCTGAAGAGATGTTACCAGCCGTTGAAAAAGCTTTGCAGGAGCTTGCAGGAGAGTTAGATCTATCCACAGAACAAGAAATCAGAGCTGCAGCAGCCAATCTTGCTGAAGCGATAAAACAGAATGATCTCGACTTTCTTCAACAAGAGCTTAGAAATCTTGATGAGATGACTCAGACCTTAGCTACCATGCTTGTCG
>CAYYAN010000300.1:0-1909 GCA_964469825.1 uncultured Chthoniobacter sp.
GCGCAATTTTAGCTTCATTAAAGAAATCAGGGCTATTAAACCGGATATTTCACGGCAATTCTGCTGCGGCTTGCGAGAGCCAGGTGTATACTGCATCAGTCTAGGATTGGTTCTCGGGCAGTATGAAACATACAGCTGTCGTCGCAATCCGTCGTCTTTCTTGTCTACATCAACCTGCGCGACGCCTCGCAACGAATTACCATGAAAGATCTGGGTTAACCCTTTTGAGTAAAAGAAAGTTCTTTGTTCTTAATTTTTCTATTTCTTTTTTATGAGCTCTTCCAACGAACGTCTCAACACTCGTGCTGCAGGTATTGTTGCTGGGGCTGTTATGCTTAGTCGGATTTTGGGACTTTGTAGGGAACTGATTTTTGCAGGACTTTTTGGAGCAGGGCGGGGAATGGATGCCTTTATTACAGCGTTTCGGGCTCCTAACTTATTGCGAGATCTTTTTGCAGAGGGAGCGTTGTCGACGGCGTTTGTCACTGTCTTTTCTCAGAAAATTGCAACCGAAGGTGAAGAGTCGGCCTGGAGCCTTGCAGCGAAGATGGCGAGTTTGACAGTTGTTTTTATGAGTCTTATCTCCTTGCTTGGTGTGATTTTTGCGCCGCAACTGATTTACATTTTAGCGCCAGGATTTTCTCCAGATAAAGTTCTTTTAACGGTCCTCCTCACACGTGTGATGTATCCTTTTATTTTACTCGTTTCGTTGGCAGCTCTTGCCATGGGGATGCTCAATGCGAAAAATATTTTTACAGCTCCGGCTTTGGCATCCAGTTTTTTTAATCTGGGTTCGATTTTGGGAGGTGTTGCCTTCGGATGGTGGTTAGACCCTCATTTTGGCGAGCGCGCTCTTACTGGTCTTGCTCTTGGAACTTTGTTGGGCGGTCTTTTGCAGTTACTTGTCCAAGTTCCAAGTCTTTATCAAGCAGGCTTTCGTTGGATCTTGGATTGTCGGTGGCGGGATCCTGGTGTAAAACAAGTTCTCTCGCTAATGCTTCCTGCAGTGATTGCTGCAAGTGCTGTTCAGATCAATGTGATGATCAATAGCATTTTTGCCTCTTACTTAGGAGATGGCCCTGTTAGTTGGCTTTCTTTTTCTTTTCGCTTGATGCAATTGCCTCTCGGTGTTTTTGGAGTGGCCATTGCTACAGTGACCTTGCCTGTAGTCTCTCGCATGGCCATCCTCGGTGATATGATTCAATTTTGCTCTACCTTAAGTCGGGCTATGCGACTGGCTCTTTTTTTAACACTGCCAGCAGCAATCGGTTTAATCATGTTGGCTGAACCTATTATTGCCTTAATTTATCAGCGCGGAAAATTTCAAACATTCGATACGCTACGCACAGCTGAAGCCTTACAGTTTTATGCTTTGGGGTTGGTTGCTTATTCTTGCATTAAAGTTTTGACGCCTGCTTTTTATTCCATTAATCACCGTTGGACTCCGATGATGATTAGTTTTCTTTCTATTGCCATTAACTTTATTTTTAATCTCTTTTTTATTTTTTATCTTAAGATGGGCCATAAAGGATTAGCTCTCTCAACAGCTTTAGCAGCGATGTTGAATGTTGGGATGCTTATCTTTTTTATGACACGCTTCGCTGGAACATTACACCTTAAAAAATTTTTGACTACCCTTTGGAAGTGCTTATTAGCCTCTCTCCCGATGATTCTTCTAGTAATGAGTGTTCGTTCTTGGTTGAACTCTCTTGCTTATCACTCCTTATTCATGAGAATGGGAGGACTTTTGGGAATTATCGGTGGAGCAGTCGCTCTATTTATGAGTATGGGATGGTTATTAAAGATTGAAGAAATGTCAGGATTTTTTGGCTTGCTGCAATCAAAATGGAAACGAGTACTTAAAAAGTAAAAATAAAATTTTCGCCTATCCAAGATTCTATTATATTGT
>CAYYAN010000301.1:0-1904 GCA_964469825.1 uncultured Chthoniobacter sp.
TCTGTTTCAAACTGTTCGTTCTAATGCCTCACTAACCGTGCAGGTTAGCCGCGGCCTTACAACAAATAGTTTTAAATCAGACTCCTTACGCAACCTTTCTCATTTCGATTCACGTTTTTAGGTTCATGAATGTCCAAATTAATCAGCTTCAGCAACAAGCTCTTGATGCTCTCAAAGAGGCCTCTGATGCGATTTCGCTGAAAGAGGTACGAGTTCATTATCTTGGTAAGGCAGGAGCTATTTCTCAGTTGAGCGAAGGAATGCGTCATCTCTCTAAAGAAGAGCGTCCTATTGTTGGAAAGTTATTGAATGAGTTGAGAACCTCATTTACAGCTGCTCTCGAAGCCAAAGAGGCACAACTTGCAGCAGCAGCAGATGCTGCAGTCTATGCTGAACTTGATCCAACATTGCCTGGAACGCCCTTGATTCAAGGAGGGATCCATCCACTCACGCTCTTGACTGATCGTGTTATTCAGATTTTTCGTCGACTTGGTTTTTCTCTCGCTGAAGGACCTGATATCGATACGGAGTGGCATTGCTTTGATGCGCTCAATACGCCAGCACATCATCCTGCGCGCAATGATCAAGATACTTTTTATTTTCCGGATGGGCGCTTGTTAAGAACTCAGACATCAACGGTTCAAATTCGTGCTATGGAACAAGCGGTACCACCTCTTCGTATTATTGCTCCGGGGTCAGCTTATCGTCGGGATGAAATTGATGCGACCCATCTTTCGCAGTTTACTCAAATGGAAGTTCTCTGTGTAGCACCTGGTATTACGTTAGCGGACTTGAAAGGAACAGCGGAATTTTTCTACCGTGAACTTTTTGGTCCTGAAATAGAGTGCCGCTTTCGACCACATTTTTTTCCGTTCACCGAGCCGAGTTTTGAAATTGATGTTCGCTCCTCATTGCTTTCTAACAAATGGTTGGAGCTAGCTGGCTGCGGCATGGTTGATCCAGCAGTCTTTGAAGCGATTTGTCAAAAGCGTGGTGACAGAGTTTATGATCCTAACAAAGTCAGCGGCTTTGCCTTTGGTTTTGGTCTGGAACGTCTGGTCATGATGTTGACTGGAATTTCAGACATTCGGATGCTTGCCGAAAATGATCTTCGGTTTTTGGAACGGTTTGTTGGACTATGAAAATCTCTCTCTCTTGGCTTCGTGATTATTTAAAGACAACGCAAACCGCCCAACAGCTTGCGGAAACGTTGACGCGTTCGGGAATTGAAGTGAAATCAATCGCTTCTCTCGGCGCTGCTATTCCTAAGGTAGTGGCTGCTCAAATTTTAGAGTCAACCCAACATCCTAATGCTGATCGACTCAGTGTTTGTAAAGTTGATGATGGTAGCGATACGCCGCGACAAATTGTCTGCGGTGCTAAAAACTATAAGGTGGGTGACAAAGTACTCCTAGCCTTGCCTGGAGCTGTGCTGCCAGGTAATGTAAAAATCAAAGTTGGAAAACTTCGCGGTATCGAAAGCGAAGGGATGATGTGTAGCAGTAAAGAACTTGGATTGGGGGAGGGGGTTGAAGGTCTTTACATTCTTCCTCCGGAGACATCCATTGGGACAGAGCTTGAAAAACTTTTTCCCGCAGATGATATTTTAGAATTGGAAATCACCCCCAATCGACCTGATTGGCTGGGATATCTTGGCGTGGCTCGTGAAGCCTCTGTTTTTGGTGCTGGAGAGTTTATTAAATCATCGATCGAGCTTCCTCCAACACAAGAAGAAAAAAGGATAGCAGTTATCACCGCGCATAGCGGTTCTTCTTTTTATAGCGTTCGACGGATTAATCAGGTGACGATGAATCCAAGTCCAGCATGGCTCAGCCAGCGTCTTGCTCTCATGGGGGCAAGGTCTATCAATCTTGTAGTGGATTTGGCCAACTATGTGATGTTTG
>CAYYAN010000302.1:0-1889 GCA_964469825.1 uncultured Chthoniobacter sp.
CTGCCCAAGGAGCAATCCTAGACTGACGCAGTATACATCTGGCTCTCGCAAGCCGCAGCAGAATTACCATGAAATATCTGGGTTAGCCCGGATATTTCATCACTCTCGTGACGAGAAAGCAGCGAAGACTGATGGGGCAAGGCAGACGCAGGATTTTTATCAGGGCTGTATGAGTACATACTGTCCTGATCAAAATTCAAGTCTAACGCAGCAGCCATCGGACTTCCCGGCTTTCGCAGTAGAGAGGGATGAAAGATCCGGGCTAAGTCTCTTTTTTTTATTTTTCCAACTTAACTTACTTTGATAACACCTTCTTCATCGAACAAAAAACAGTTAACCACCATGGCGCTCACGCTGCTCATTATCAGCGCCATTGATAATATCAGATGCCTTCCCCAGACAGCGCTTTTTGGAAGCACGCTAATCTTTTTCTTTGTTCTCTCAGCGCTCTTATTTCTGATTCCAGTAGCACTAGTTTCCGCGCAACTCTCTTCATTGTCACACGAGCATGGAGGCATCTACCATTGGACACATCTTGCTTTGGGACCTAAAATGGGTATCCTGGCCGTTTGGCTACAATGGATTAACACGCTTGTTTGGTTTCCTTCTATTCTTTCGTTTATTGCCGCAACAGCAGCTTACATTTTTAATCCGGAACTGACTAATAGCAAAACCTATTTAATCAGTGTAATCTTAGTTGTTTTTTGGGGATTAACTCTGATTAATCTTTCTGGCATTCATCGCTCCGCTAAATTTGCAAGCATCGGGACGCTTTTGGGCGCACTCATTCCTATTACTCTTGTCATCATCTTAGCTATCATCTGGCTACTATCGGGCCACTCTCTTCAAATTCATTTTCATCTCAATAACCTCATCCCAAGTTTTCGCCATTCTGAAAGCTTGTCTTCTCTTGGAGCCCTTACTGCTATTATGACTTCTTTTTTAGGAGTGGAGTTGGCCACTGTACACATCAGCGAAGTAAAAAATCCGAAAACAACTTTTCCAAAGGCCCTCTTTTTTTCAGTCCTGATTATTTTGACAACAATGACATTCGGTTCACTTGCTATTGCCCTTGTCATCCCACTAGATCAAATCAACTTAGTGGCTGGTGTAATGCAAACTTTTAACTTTTTCTTCACAGCTTATCATCTCACTTTTTTAATTCCGGTCATTATGCTAATGATTCTAGTTGGTGGGGGTGGCTCGATGATTAGTTGGATTATTTCGCCTGCAAAAGGAATTCTCCAAGTTGCTGAAAGCGGCTATCTCCCTTCATTTTTAACAGTTCGGAATCGTCATGGTGTGGCGACGCGCCTCCTCATTGCTCAAGCTATCATTGTTAGTTTAGCCTGTTCCGCTTGGGGCTTGATGCCAAGCGTTAATGGCGCTTACTGGTTGCTCACTGACCTCAGCACACAGCTCTATATTCTCATGTATGTCCTGATGTTTATTGCCGCATGGCGTCTTAAAATCAAAAATACTACTTCCATGGACGGTTTTAAAATTCCCGGGGGGCCAACAGGAACTGCCATTGTATGTGCAATTGGCCTTTTTGGTTGCATTGTGACACTTTTAGTTGGATTTCTTCCACCTAGTAACATCGATGTTGGAGGCAAGGCCCACTATCTCATCACTTTTTCTAGCGGAATGTTCCTCCTTATCCTCCCTGTTGTTTTCTTCTATGCTTATAAAGCGTGGAAGCAGGCAAAGTAGTGGTATCCGTTCAACCTAAAAACGGGAATGAAAATGAGAAAGTTTGCGTAAGGAGTCTGATTTAAAACTGGTTGTTGTAAGGCCGTGGCTAACCTGTACGGTTAGTGAGGCATTAGAACGGCTCAACTTTAGAACAGATACTATTGCGTAAAATTTTTTATTTTCATTCACGTTTT
>CAYYAN010000303.1:0-1880 GCA_964469825.1 uncultured Chthoniobacter sp.
CACCAATATATTGAGATGTCAAATCCTAATAGTTGTGATTCTTGAAATATTTTTGGGGCTGTACCAGCCAGATAACTAGTTTAAATTCTTCTCAACCCATTGTCTAAGTTGATGTAACTGGAGTTGAGGTGAAGGGTTATTAAAGCGCCATTCAGATTCTTTTAAAAAGAGGTGAAAATGGTGTTTGGGAATGCCATTAAATTTACGCATATGACGCTTCGCTTGATTCCAAAAATTTTCTATTCCATTAATGTGATTTTTCTTATTAGCAAAGAATAATGAGTGATTAATCCTGCAGTGCTTAAACTCGCTAACATCTAATGCATTGTAGCCTCTCCAAGAATCGGAGTAAACAATACTATCAGGAATGACTTTTTCTTTAATGATAGGAATGAGAGTAGATGATTTTGCATCAGTAATAATTTTTGTATATACCCGCCCCTTCCTCTTCAGAAGACCAAAGACAGGCACCTTGCCCGCAGAACCTCTGCCTCGCTTTCCTTTACGTGTTCCACCAAAATAAGATTCATCAACTTCAACTTCACCATGAAAAATATCCTTCGATTCTTTTTCTAATTGCTCAAAAATTAATTCTCGAAGTCGGTGAAAATAATAACAAGCTGTTTTAAAATTAACTCCAACCAAACTCCTCGCACATCGTGCTGTTGTTCCAGCTACGAAATGTTCTACGCGAATGGTATAAAGTAAGTTTTTCCTGTAACCTCTAGCTTATACCTTATAGAATAAGGAGCATGTTAGCCTACGCTCAACATTCCTCAAAATCACTAGGTCGTTTGATCCCTGAACCGGAGCATCCTTTTAGAAATTGTTTTCAAAGAGATCGCGATCGTATTGTGCATAGCACAGCTTTTCGTCGCCTGGATGGAAAAACACAAGTTTTCCTCAATGGCAAAGGTGATTATTATCGCACACGACTCACGCACACAATTGAAGTTGCCTCGATCAGCCGCACGATCGCTCGCGCCCTAGGACTCAACGAAGATCTTGTAGAAGCCATTGCATTGGCTCACGATCTTGGACATTCTCCCTCAGGACATGCAGGAGAAAAAACATTAAATCAATTAATGTCTGATCATGGTGGTTTTGATCACAATGAACAAAGCCTTCGTATTGTTGAACTGCTTGAAGAAAGCTACCCACAACATCCAGGCCTCAACCTTTCCTATGAAGTACTCGAGGGCCTACGCAAGCATCACGATCAATTTCAAACACCCCAAGGTACTATTTATCCCTCTCCTTCATTAGAAGCACAAGTTGCTGACGCTGCTGATGCGATTGCTTATAATACTCATGATCTTGATGATGGCCTCGAGTCAGGCTTGCTTGCCCCTCATCAACTCGATTCGCTCAACATCTGGAAAAGAGCTCATGATCAGGCTTCTCGGGAACTTGGTTATAAAACGGAAAACCGCGCTTTTCTTCGACGTTGCTTTATGAATCATCAAGTTGAAGCGTTAATTACTAATAGCCGCGCTGCTATTACAGCAGCAAGAGTTGATACTGTAGAAAAAGTAAGGCAATGGCCACAGCTGCTAATTGGTTTTAGCTCTATTCAACAAGAGGAAAACCAAGAGCTTCGTTCTTTTCTTTCACAGCATTTAGAACATCACCCTGCGATTGCTACACCTCATCAGGAAGCCTGCGATAAAATTGAATTTCTTTTTGAACATTATCTTCATCATCCTGAACTTCTCGGCAACCACTATTTTAGCCGCATAGAACAAGATGGAAAACATCGTGCTGTTTGTGACTACATTGCAGGAATGACTGATCGTTATGTCAAACTGCATTATGATGCTTTGTCATATACCATTCGCGTTTGATTTTAAGGTTTTCTTACTTGCCCTTTTTGTTTCTAG
>CAYYAN010000304.1:0-1880 GCA_964469825.1 uncultured Chthoniobacter sp.
CAAGGGCGGAAAAAGTGGTCGCCGCTGGTTATTCTTAACAATTGCTCTCGGTGCTACCTTTCTCTGTGGGCAGGCCTATGAATGGACCCACCTTTATCATGAAGGTCTCTGGTTTCATCTTGGTGGTGTCTATGGATCTTGTTTTTTTGTCCTGACAGGATTCCACGGGGTGCACGTTTTGATTGGAGTATTGTTGCTCATTTGGTGTTTTTTGAGACAAGTTTTTTTCAACTCTTTCACACAGCATCATCATGTAGCACTAGATAATGTCGGGCTTTACTGGCACTTTGTGGATATAGTTTGGATTTTCCTTTATACCGTTCTTTATTTAATTTGAAATCAAATTCTTATCAGGCTCAGTCGCTCTCACTCTCTTGGTGGGTTGTTATTTTTCTCCTAGTTATATTGCTCTTTGGAGGAACAGTGCTAATGTTTCGCAAGGCGGAGCAACGTGGTGCTATGACAGAGCCGCCGATTGCTGAGGTTCCTGATTTTAGTTTTTCAACACAAGAAGGAAAAACATTAGCAAAATCTGATTTGCTTGGAAAAATTTGGGTGGTCGATTTTATTTTTACACGATGTACTGGACCTTGTCCTGTTATGACATCGCATATGATCGAGCTGGCTTCCAAAGTTGCAAAACTTCCAAATGTTAAATTAGTTTCTGTTAGTGTTGATCCTCTTTACGACACGCCTGCTGTCCTAGCTCAATATGCTAGAAACATTCAAGCAGACCCAACACAATGGTATTTTCTGACAGGGCCGCTTGACAAAATAACTGCCTTTACGCAACAGGGAATGAAGCAAACTTTAATGACTGAACCAGGAGCGATGCCCAATCATTCCACGCGCTTTATGGTTATTGATCAGGCAGGGATGATTCGTAGCTATCATGATGTTAATGATCCCGAAGTCGTGCAAAAAATCTTAATTGATGTAGGAAACCTTATGAGACATCCTGGAACTTCTTCTCAGCCATGAAAAATATATTAAAATGTTTATTAGTCTTCAGTATCTGTAGTCCTTTTCCAGTTCTTGCATGTGAAGGGTGCAAAATGGCTGCTTCTAAGGGAATTTCAGAACCGCAAACGATGATGGCTGGAATAGCTTTTTCATGGAGTGTGCTTTTTATGCTCGCTACTTTTTTTTCGTTACTAGCCATTTTTGGATGGGTGATGCGCAGGGCATGTTTGCAGGCTAATGCAGCTCACCATTCATCAAGAAGCTAACAAAACCCAAACAAGAACTCTGTTTTTGTAATCTTTCCTTCATGCATCTTTCTCAACTTCCATCTCTCAATGCTTCTCTCAATGGATTGAGCGTGCTCTTGATTTTTAGCGGATGGTATTGCATCAAGCACGAACGCCGAGTGGCCCATGCTTGTTGTATGATTTCAGCTTTTGTGACCTCTTCTCTTTTTTTGAGTTGTTATCTTTATTATCACTTTCATCTTCCGGGACATCATGTCGCTTTTACAGCAACAGGATGGCCTCGGATGATTTATTTTTTTATCCTCTTTACTCATCTTCCCTTGGCTTTAATTCTAGTTCCTCTTGTGATCATGACTTTTACTCCTGCATTGCGACAGCACTTTGATCAACACAAAAAAGTAGCTCGCTGGACTCTGCCGATTTGGCTCTATGTTTCCGTGACGGGAGTGTTGGTTTATTTCATGCTCTATATTTGGTTTCCAACAACAACAAAATTATGAATAACACATCCCTTCATCATGATCGCTCGATGCCTCATTCTGGCTTAGAGAAAACAGGAACCCTCGATGCCTTTGTGCACGATAAAGATCGCGATCAACTTATTTTGGCGATGTTTGAATTGCGTCCATGGAATCTTGGAGAATTGCAACTTTTTCAATTACAGGAAAA
>CAYYAN010000305.1:0-1876 GCA_964469825.1 uncultured Chthoniobacter sp.
TTAACCCAACAAAACGCGACATTATTACCCCTGACATAGCCCCCAGCACAAAAACACCACTAAAAGCATCACTAAGAGGATCATTAAAAGCTTCAGGAAGATTACCAGGATGAACACAAATACTAATAGCCAAACTATTAGTAGCTCCGGTAACAGCACCAACAAGAGCGCCACGACCTATCTTTGACATAACAATGTTAGCAACCGTCTTAACAGCAACACCTGCACTACGCACCACAGCTTCACCAACATGCCATACTGCTTGAGCAAGAGCCTTATTGGGAGATGCTAGTCTTTCATTCACCTCTTTGTTTGTTTCTTCAACAAGCGCCAGAGCTTCTTGGCGTTTGGCATGATCACTTTTTGCTGAATGCTCTGAATGTTCTACAAGGGCATTCTCTTCTATCATTCCAAAAATACCACCAATTTCACTGGCCATTAGAGCGTTATTATTTTGATCAAACCCAGGGAACAACTCTCTTACCTGAGATCCATAGTAGGTTTCCAATGTTTCCATCACTAATTTTCTTACTTGTAGATTCTCCTCTTGAGTTGGAATTTTAGTTGGAGCCGTTGTTGTAACGCCATGAACAGTCATTTGAACACCAGCTGGAATAATACTTGGAATAACTGATGTATAATGCGCTTCCCCATCAGAAGCTGAAATAATCAAGGGTACAGGCTGTTCACCATTATTGAGAATCAAAGGAGTGCTTTTCCAATCAACACCTATATTAGAAGCAAGGAAAATCTCTGCAGTCTTTGGCATGTTTAAAATATCAAGAGCCTGCAGACATACCATTGTTTTGCCTACTTGAGTCAGACGAATCAGACGACTGAATGTATCCACAGCTTCTTGCTGCTGCTGTATCCTATTCTCTTGCTGAAGGTCTCGCAAGACTTGCTCTGCGCTAACAGGTAGAGATGGAATAATCTTGTTAGGAGCGATCGTCTCGACATCTTTCCAAGTTTCATCAATACCCACTTGTTCAATCTCAGCAAGGCCCTTCTCCATGTCCACAGGGCTTTGCTCGGTCGCAAGACGCTTGCGCTCTCTTATTTGAGCATCAACAGCAAAAGAATTAGGCTCTTTCTTTTTCCAAGGAGGATCCATGGCACTCACATGAAGCGGAAGCATCAAGAAGAGAATAAAAATTACAAAAATGGGGGATATTTTCTTATTCAATGTTATTTCAGCTGGCTATAATGATTCATTACCGGTCTCTACAACATCCTGTTTTCTAACTTGTTTTCACATATTAGTGGCTTTTTAGTTAAAAAACCTAAAAATCAAACGCAAATGGTATAGCATCCAACTTTGTTTGAAGCCTGTTCATTAAATCTTCGCGATAGTAGATTCTTTGTTTTATTTGATTGATGAGAATATCACGAGCTTTTTCAAGAGTCATCACTTCTGGAGAAGTCATCGTTTTTGGAAGAATGTCATTTTCATCATTTTCTATTTCTTGAACGGCTGTAGCATGATTAAGCAAAACAAAACGTTCAAAAAAAGCGTGTAGTGCCTCCATCGCCTTTAAATCTATTTCTTGAGCTTGTTGCATCAATGTTAAAGCACTAGTATAACCTTCAGCTGGATTTCTCCAACTATACAGAGCTGTTCTTGCTTTTTCTAAAGCAACATCAGGTGCGTAATGATTCCAAGCCCGTTGAGCAGCCGCAGTAACAGCAGCAGGATTCTTAAGAATAAAAGGAAGGCCTCCAGCAACAGCCCCTATCCCTCCCAGTGTTGCAGCCGTAGCAAGCAAACTGACATGAGGAAGAAAAGGAACAGCCATCAATGTCAAGATAGAGCTGCTAATAACAGCGTACGGAGCCTCTCTTTCATTTAAGCCAACAGGATGCCCCATTATGGTTC
>CAYYAN010000306.1:0-1859 GCA_964469825.1 uncultured Chthoniobacter sp.
TAGCAGGTTTCTGATCAAAAGGTATCGCTGACCATTCATGCCAGGCCAACAGTCGATTGTAGGAAGATTGATGATAAATCATGAAATGGGTTGCTAAGGGAAGCAACACTTCAATGATAGTAAGCTTAGGTGCTAGCGTAGCAATTTTTTTCATTGGATACGTAGCAACTACTCCCCCAAAAAAAACATCCCACTCCGCTTGTTGCTGTTGAAGAAACTCAGCAATCAAGGGCCATTGTTTTAGAGCCTCACGCGCAACACAATCATCTTCTAAAACCATTACCCAAGGCCATCCCTCTTCCTTTGCACGAGCAATGAGAGCAAGATGACTCAGGGTACATCCTAAAGCCCCACGTTCATGTCGAATAGCAGGGAAACGCTCACACTCAATACCAAAAGAAGAAAACTCTCGTTTCACTTCTTTAAAACATCTCTTTCGAGAATCAAGATTGATGACAAAAGCTTTGTTCATTATTGTTTCAGCATGAAAATTAAAAATCTTATTCCTCTTAGCGTACGTTGCCTAGTAGGTAATTACTGGCATCTATTTGTAGCTGCGAGAAAAAAAAGAAAGCTTTTAAAAAAACTTCGCGGTTCTTCCGTAGAATGCAATATCTGTCACTGGCAAGGAGCACGTTTTACTGATGATCATTGGCACGCAGATACTGTTTGTCCAAACTGCGGAAGTCAAGTAAGACACCGTCTCCTTGTTGCCATTCTAGATGGAATAAGTTCGTTACCAAATTTAAACGAAGCACATTTATTAAAAGGAAAAAAAATTCTCCACTTTGCTCCAGAACGACAATTACGTCATCGTATTCAAAGAGCTTCTGCATATTACGTCTCAACAGACTATGATCGCGGTGATGTTGACTTGAAACTCAACATGAGTGATATGCCTGCTATTGCTGATAACAGCTTTGATGTCGTCATAGCTTGCGATGTTTTGGAACATGTCCCTGACGATCGTGCTGCCATACGAGAATTGCATCGCATTTTAAAACCCCATGGGTTTGCTATCATTACAGCACCACAAAAAGACTCCCCTGCTCTGACTGACGAAGACCCTGCTATCACTTCACCTGAAGAACGCACCAAACGGTTTGGACAAAAAGATCATTTAAGAATTTTTGGAGATGATTTAAAAGAACGATTTGAGTCAGCTGGATTTTCTGTGAACACAGTTAATGCTTCAGTTTTTTCGCCAAACATCATCACCCGTTTCGTCCTCTTGCCACCAATACGTTCTTCTCATCCTTTAGCAACAAACGAACGACGATTTTATTTTGCAGAGAAATCACGATCTCAATAATACTTGCTCTTGAAGCATTCTTGAAATGATTTCATCCAGTGTTACCTCAGCTTTCCATCCAAGTAATGAAGCGGCTTTGCCAGGGTCACCAACACTTTTTTCAATATCTGATGGCCTCAATAAAGAGTTATTAACATCCAGATAATCTTCACTCTTGAGTCCCAAGTGATCAAAAGTTTTTTTAACAAATTCTTCTAAAGAATACATCTTTCCGGTAGCGACAATAAAATCTTCCGGCTTGGAGTACTGAAGAATTCTCCACATTGCTTCTACATATTCTGGAGCCCAGCCCCAATCGCGATGAATTGCGAGATTTCCAAGTTCTAATCGCTCTTTAGAACCTGAAGCAATGCGTAGAGCCGTTGAAATAATTTTTTGAGTAACAAAGCGAGCTGGCCTCAAGGGAGATTCGTGATTGAAAAGAATACCAGTACAGGCAAAGAGACCATATGCTTCACGATAATTGGCAACGGCATAATGAGCAGCTGCTTTAGCTGTGGCATAAGGACTTCGAGGTTGAAACGACGTTTGTTCGCAAGCCGGAGTT
>CAYYAN010000307.1:0-1829 GCA_964469825.1 uncultured Chthoniobacter sp.
TCACTACATTGTCCTACTTTGCCGTGGTCTTAGGTATCGGCAATCCTAACTTCTGATAAACTTTTGCCGTAGCAACACGTCCTTGCGGAGTTCGCTGAAGATATCCTTGCATGATTAAATAAGGTTCATGCACTTCTTCCAAAGTTCCAGGCTCCTCTCCAACAGCCACAGCTAGTGAGTGTAGACCAACAGGGCCGCCACCAAATTTATAAACAATTCCTTCCAAAATACGCTGATCCATTTCATCAAATCCTTCTTCGTCGATTTCAAGCATAGCGAGTGCATCAGCTGCAGAATCTTTATTAATAGTTCCCTGCGTGCGAACCTGCGCATAGTCGCGCACCCATCGTAAAAGATTATTGGCAATTCGTGGTGTACCTCGTGAGCGTCGTGCAATTTCTAAACTTCCTTCCTCATCAATAGTAACACCAAGTAACTTTGCCGTTCGTTGGACAATTTTTTGTAATTCTTCCGACTGATAATAATCGAGACGGCAGTTCATCCCAAAGCGAGAACGGAGGGGAGAGCTGATCATACCTGCACGGGTTGTTGCTCCGATCAGTGTAAAGCGAGCGAGATTGAGACGTACACTACGTGCGTTGGGTCCTTGATCAATCATGATATCAACACAAAAATCTTCCATTGCAGGATAAAGATATTCTTCAATGACTGGTTGTAAGCGATGAATTTCATCAATAAAAAGAATCCCTCCCTGTGTCATTGTTGTTAACAAACCAGCAAGATCTCCTGCTTTTTCAATAGCGGGGCCACTTGTTGTTTTGACTTCTGTTCCCATGGCATGTCCCAAAATATGAGCAAGCGTCGTCTTTCCAAGGCCAGGAGGGCCACTGAGTAAGATGTGTTGCAGCGGCTCGCCTCGCTGTGTTGCTGCTTCTACAAGTAACTGCAGTCGCTCTAGAGTGCGTACCTGTCCCGTAAAATCTTCAAACAACGGTGGCCGTAATGAGATATCCAAGAATGCATTTGCAGCATCAGGTGAATGTGACAAGGGTGCAGAGGTCATGATGTTCAGATTATAAGTTGCAGGCTATAGGTTACAGGTAATTTTTTGTACCCAGGCCAAATATTCCTCACTAACAGCGGCAGATTCGATCACAATAATTTCGGGAACCTCATAAACATGCAATTCTTTCAAACGCTCCATACAGACTGATTGCAAAGACTGTGTCGTTTTCAACAAGACGACAACCTCATAAGCCTCTTCAACCTTCCCCTGCCAAGAATAAATAGATTTTGCTTTAGGAATGATCGTACCACAAGCCACTAAGTGCTCTTCAAGAAGCTTGTGAATAGCTGCTACGGCTGCAGCCTCATCACCAAAAGTAGTTATGATAAGGATCAGTGGAGTCATTGGTATTAATCTCGAAAAATATTTTCTATTCAATCAGGTTACAGGTTGCAGGTTACAGGTTACAGGTTAAAATTAGCGACATGTTTCGACGTTGGATTCCTGCTTTACTTCTCCTTTTCGCCTTCTGCTACTACGGCAGCTACTACCGATGCAGCCTTTACCCAGCAGGAGAAGGAGGTGTCGAAGGAGTTATTGCCTTGCGTTTACTAGAAGGAAAAATTCCTTTTATTGAAACAATATTGAATTACAACCTCTTTTGGTTTTATCCGATTGTTGCATTATTCAAAATTGTTGGCCCGAGCTATACAACTTTAAGAGTTTTTTTCTTTTTTTTAGCAAGTCTCACGGGACTGCTGTCATTTTATATTCTCTCTTTGACAACAAAACGTCTTGGTGTAGCCACTCTTGCTGGCGTACTCACTTTAATTTTACCAGGACAGTTATTCCGGAATTACAT
>CAYYAN010000308.1:0-1827 GCA_964469825.1 uncultured Chthoniobacter sp.
TCTTCGTCTGCCTTGCCCCATCAGCCTTCGCGGCTTTCTCGTCGCGAGAGTGATGGAATATCCGGGCTAGTTGGAATCGCGATCGCTTAAAGTCAGCTTTTGGAGCATTAGAATATACTATTTTTCCAATAGCAAATCATGGGGAGGAAGCAATAGATCTAACAATGCTCTTGCAGAAAGCAGTTGCAAAACATCAAGAAGCCGCAGAAGAGTATCGAGCTGCCTCGGAAGCAGTAGCAGCCTGGGGTCGTGAAATATCCGAGCTAGGTAATTGGGATCGTATAACGAGAGCTACTTGGATCGCAGATAGTGCGCATAGACTCGACAAGGAAGCAAGAGAACTTTCTGATCGTTTAAATCGTTAGGCAAAATAAAAATGTCAATAAATCTCAATCACCATTGCCGTTGCGTTATCACGACCTGACTGTCTTATAGCTTCTTCAACGAGATGGTGGGCAAGAGTTGTTTGGGTGGGGCAGGTGAGGATATCTAAGAGTTGATGATCAAAGAGTCCATCAGTGACGCCATCCGTGCAGAGGAGGAGGCGATCGCCTGGAACGCAAGTGAAGGAGCCAACTTGAGGGGCCACAAATTGGTAATCGCCTCCAAGAGCCTTTTGAAGGAGATTGCGGCCTTGATGATGTTTTGCTTCGCGTTCATTAATTTTTCGATTTCGGAAGAGCCAACCGACGTGAGTATCATCTTCGGAAATTTGGTGAATGGACTCCTTTCCAGACTCTACTGGTGCTGGCAAATGATAAAGTCTGCTATCTCCAATATGGGCAAAGTAACAATGATGAGGACGAATCCAGCAAAGTGTAAGTGTGGTTCCCATGCCCTGACACTCATCGTAGCTAGCGCTTAAAAAAAGGAGGGAGCGATGAACTTCATTGAAAAGTTCTATGAGGAGATTAGTGATTTTAGAAACTTCCTCTTCGTGAGGAAGTTTGTTTTGAGTTAAATAAGTAGGGAATATTTTAGTGATTTTATCGACAGCAATACGACTTGCAAATTCCCCTGCCTTGGCCCCTCCTAGGCCATCGCAGACCGCAAAGATATAATCATGGTGAAGCGATGCTTCTCCCGTTTTTCCGAGAAGATGAACTTCTTGCGCATCGAGTACTAATCCTAAAAAACTATCTTCGTTATTTGTGCGTACTCTTCCGCAGTTCGTGTGGCCTGACCAACGAAGGAAAGAAGGACTGAAGACTGAAGGCTGAAGGCTAAAGGTTTGTTGATTCATTTACTAAATGAAATTTTTTAGCACAAATTTTAGGCTAAAAACGTGAATGAAAGTGAACTTAAATTAAGAAGTAATTTTTTTTTGTATGCCTTCAGCTCTGAGTCTTCAACCTTTCGCCTTTTACAATTGTCGCAAATTCAAAATCGATAATGCAAAAACGACCGTCTCGTTGTCGATAAGTAACATTGCGTTTGTCACGATCGTCATGACAAACACCATACTCCTCTAGTTCATTAAAAAGCTCCTGCAAGCGATCTTCATCAAGGTGTTCTACACGAGACCCGCAGCTTGTTGTAATAATTTTTAAAAGACTTTCATCGATTTCTAATAAACGTGGCACAAAGGGACAATGACGTTGATCCAAAAAACGGAGTACCTTTACTTCATTGGCAAAGCGTTCGCGAGCTTGAGGTCCTCGAAATTGTTTTAAAACACGCCCATCAAAGGTGACATGAACGGTAGCACGAAGAGTGTCTTTAACAGCTTGCATGGAGAAGAGAGTAAAAGGTCAAGTTTAAAGCTAAAAACATGAATGAAAATAAAAAATTTTACGCAATAGTATCTGTTTCAAACTGTTCGTTCTA
>CAYYAN010000309.1:0-1826 GCA_964469825.1 uncultured Chthoniobacter sp.
GAAAAACGCTCAAGCGCTTCTCGTTGCTCTGCATTGAGCTTAGTAGGAACTTCAACTTCTACGCGCACATGGAGATCCCCTCTGCTAGCGCTTTGCAAGGCTGGCATGCCATTTCCTCGGAGACGAAAAGAAGACGCACTTTGTGTCCCAGCTGGAATTTTTAATGCCACAGATCCTTTTAACGAAGGAACCTGAACTTCTCCTCCCAATGCTGCTACAACAAAAGGAATTGGAATTTGACAATATAAATTCATTCCCTCTCGTTTAAAAATTGGATGCTCTTGAAGATGGATAATGACATAGAGATCTCCCTTGCCACCACCACGCACTCCTGCTTCTCCGGCTCCTACAGAGCGTAATCGAGAAGCATGCTCAATGCCTGCTGGAATTTTCAAATTAATTTGAGATGTTTTTTCCACACATCCATCGCCATGACATTTTTTACACGGTTTATCAATCGTCTGGCCTACTCCATGACATTGAGGGCATGGCTGAACGACTTGAAAAAAGCCACGCGCTACTGCCACTTGACCTCGGCCGTGGCAAATCGAGCATGATTTTGATTTTCCACCTTCCGCTGCTCCTGACCCATCACACTCATCACAAGTATCCAATTTACTAATTTCAATTTCTTTTTCACAACCCGTAAAAGCCTCTTCCAGCGTGATCTCTAGATCATAACGGAGATCAGAACCTCGCTGCTTACCATTGTGCTGAGCTCCTCCCTGAGCTTGTCCAAAAAATTGCTCAAAAATTCCAGCGCCAGGCCCACTTTGAGCACCAAATACCTCGCGAAAAAGATCAAATGGATCGTGGAACCCGCCTGCACGGCCTCCCCCACCTGCTCCTTGAAAAGCAGCATGCCCAAAACGATCATATGCTGCACGCTTTTCAGCATCGCCAATCACATCGTAGGCTTCTGCTAACTCTTTAAAAAGAGCTTCTGCTTTTTCATCACCAGGATTTTTATCTGGATGATACTTTACAGCAAGCTTGCGATAAGCTTTTTTAATTTCCTCTTGCTGGGCTGTTCGCGAAACGCCAAGCACTTCATAATAGTCACGTTTCATTATTGAGCTCCCTTGCTAACAACGACACTGGCCGGCCTAATAAGCCGATCTGCAAGCCTATATCCACGTCGCACCTGACTGATCACACTTCCCTCGGCCATTTCATCGTGTGGCTCATGACTAATCGCTTCATGAAGTTTTGGATCGAACTGTTGGCCAACAGCCTCAACAGCAATCACTCCATGATCTTTGATAAAATCAGCCAATTGTCGTTGTACCATTGAAAGACCTTGAGAAATACTAGCGGCACTGGCATCAGGTGTTGTTTTTGCAACTTCTAGTCCTAATTCAAAATTATCTAAAATAGGAATCAGTTTTTCTAAAAGTGACATATTTGCATAGCGAATGGCATCTTCTTTTTCGCGTATCATACGCTTCCGATAATTTTCTAAATCAGCAGCAGCTCGAAGAGATTGATCACGATATTTATTAACTTCAGCTTGTAGCGTGACCATAGGATCTTGTGGAGCTGCTGGCGCAGATACGACTGATTCGTCAGAAACTGGTACAGCTGCCTCTACTGCAGGATGCTTGTGATGACAACAATCACCTTCATGATGATGATGATGCGAAGAATGATGATCTGTTTTTTTCATAATGTTATTAAGTTATAATTTTTTAATCGCAATTAATGTGATGTCATCATATTGAGGTTGATGAGTCACAAAATTTTGAAGTTCCTCCGTTAATTTTTTAAGAAGACCTGAAGCACTTTGTGTCGCATTTTTCTTTAGACAACTGATGAGACGTTCCATT
>CAYYAN010000310.1:0-1825 GCA_964469825.1 uncultured Chthoniobacter sp.
TTGTTGAATAGTCTGCTCAAGCAATTTCTTGAACACTTCTTCCTGACCCATCGTAATCTTCAACAAATCTTGTTTTGATTGCTTTTGAAGATCGAGATCCTTTTTTTGGCTAGCTAAATCAGCCTGTAGACTCGCAAGTTTTACTCTCTTTTTTTCTAGATAATCCTTTTTAATTTTCAAGTCTTCACCCAATTCATCCAACTTTTCCACCATTTGCTTTCCAGCGGCATCAAGAATGTTGAAATAATCCAATTGGCGCATATTTTCGCCCACCGATCCGTCTGTTAATAGTAGTTTGAATGCATCAATAGAACCATCTTCACCATGTGAAAGCATAGAATTCTCCTCCTGGTAGATAGTTTTTACATAATCTTTCAATTGTTCAGCCTGATAGTTCATTGCTACCTGGTTGATATCAATTTGTTCGTAGAGTAGAGAAATTTCATTTTCCTTTTCTATGACATTTTTAGTTACACTCAAAAGTTGAGATGCCATAGCATTTACTCTTGAATCAATATTCTTTAATTGCTGCTGAAGAGTAGTTTTTTCCTCTGAAACAAGGTCCAAACGCATCTTCGTATCTGATACGTTATTGAGAAGCTGTTTATAATCGGTCTTATTTAGATCAATTTGCTGCTTTACCTTATCGAGAAACTGAGCATTTTTATCAATCTGTGGCAGAGCCTGTGGCGCTGCTTCATCAGCATAACCCATGGCAGTATTAGCTACCAAAAGGCTTAAAATTGCTATAATCGTGATGTATTTATTGAATTTTTGTTTCATATTTTTGTTTTTGAACCTGTTACCAGGCTCGACGATATCTAATTATTATAGCACAAAACAGATCTGAAAACAACAGGGGAGAGGCGGGCATCCACCTCCATCTGGCCCCAATCTCAAAAAAGACTTGCATTTATCAACACATTCTCCTAAAATCACCAAGCAATAACTCAAACAACATGTCACATAAGAAAGCAGCCGGTTCCACGCAAAACGGCCGAGATTCGCAAGCGAAACGCCTTGGCGTAAAGGTATACGGAGAACAAGCAGTAAGAGCTGGAGGTATCATTATTCGTCAGAGAGGTACTAAATATTTCCCTGGAAAGAATGCTGGTATGGGTAAAGACCACACAATCTTCTCTTTGATTGATGGAAAGGTTCATTTTACACAGAAAGCGATGAAAAAGTTCGATGGACGTGTATTCAAGGATAAAATCGTGAATATTCTCCCAGTAGCTTAATTTAGATTAAATCTACATTTAAAAAGTCCTCAGAAATGGGGGCTTTTTTAGTAATTTATTCTCTGTTATAATATACCTATGTCATTAGAGCAATTTATCAGTCCGGATCAGGGAGAGGGAATGTCCGAAGCGGCGTTCGAAGCCCTGAGAGAAAGAATGGCAGCTGCGGCTGCCCAGATTGCTGCTATCAAAAAAGAGGAAGGAAAGCAGAAGAAGCAAGAAGACGACTTACTCAAAATTCTTTTGAAATTTGTGAAGACCAGCAGTAAGACGGATTTAGTTCTTCTTATTAGTCGTGTCTTAGAACAAAACAGTCCCGCAAATTTTATCTTATCAATAATTGTCTTAAGCAATCCTGAAATTCACGGCGAAGTAGGGCATTTCAAAGTGCTTGATCATAATGGATCTACAGCTGGTGCCGAGGAAACAACTCCACAGAAAAATGCTCTCATATTTTTCAGTTCCAACGATGACACTCTTCCACTAAAAGTGAAAATCGCCCTCGATAACTGGATGAAAAATCTTCTTCTTCAAGCAGAAGAAAATCCCCAGAAATTAATCAAGACCGCATACGAAATTGAAAT
>CAYYAN010000311.1:0-1821 GCA_964469825.1 uncultured Chthoniobacter sp.
GAAAAACCAAAGTTGAAATGATGCGTAATTTTCATCAACTTGGAGTTTCTATAGAACAGATTGTTCAAGCAGCTAAACTTTCTCAAAAGGAAGCAGAGAAAATGCTTAGAGATTAATGATACAAGTCCATAAATATTTCTGTTGCTGCTTGATTGTTGGAGCTGCGTCGCTTTTTGCAACTCCTTGGAAAACTGTAGATAAAACTTCTCATGAAGAGCAGCAGCTCCAAGCCAAAAGAGGACGAAGTAATCGGACACGTTCAATAGAAAGACTCAATTCAGATGAGATTTTATCATCACTTCAAGAACGAGAAGTTGAACTTCCTGCTGAAGAAAAAAGTGATAAAACATCGTGGCTAGAAGAAGAACGTAACTTTTGGGAAAAGCAGCAGGATTGGCTTATGGAGATGGAGAGAGAGTTTCATGCCGAGCCTTCATTTGAAAAACGAGAAGTAATTTTAAAAAAGGTGGTAGCACTTATTATTGATGCCGAGGAGGCCGAGAAGGATTTAATAGAGGCTTCATCGCAGCAGTCAAACGTTGAAACAGCAGACTCCTTCGTCAAAACCATCGAGACAGTTCAGGAGACAACATACCTTGGAAAGCTCTTTTTATCGAGTTATAAAGGGATCAGCAAAGGGGCGAGTACTGAACAAGTTGCAGACAGCAAAGGGGTCAGTACCAGTCAATTTGGAGACAAAGTCGCAAATTGCGGGACAGACCCCTTTGAGTCTAAGCAAACTGACCTCTTTGCACCTCATCAAAGAGCCCCCTTTGCGTCTCATCAAACTACTCCCTTTTGGCGCAAAGCAACACGCGCTGCTAAAGCTCTTGTAGCCTATCTTGCAGCTTCGTCGATATTTCCACAACAAGCTCTTTATTCGGCAAGCTCACTAACATCATTGGGAACGTTGAGAGGGCTTAGATCACTCGGCTCATTGGGAGCGGCTTCCTTTTTTCTTTCTCGCTTTCCTGGGACTGAAGCAAGAGGGGATTATTTTTCTCCAACAGCTTTTTCAAATGTTCCAAACCTCACCTCCTCAGAATTTCAACACCTCAATCTGACAAGTCCAAATCTGATGCCCTATTCTTTCTCGCCATCCTCACTTCCTGTTTCCTTAAGCAGAGAAAGGAATATAGACCCGCTAAAACAACGCTCTGAACAAGAGCTGTCTCCAAGAAGACAAGGAAACAGCTTAGTCACCACGCCAGCTTCCTCTGGAGCTATTACCCAAGCCTACAAAAGACAGGTAGTACAAACACAAGAACGACCCATAATCCCCTCTCCTCCAAATAAAACTCATCAACTCGATGTTTTAGAAGGAGAACGAGAAGAAAGAAGACGCTTGCAAGATGCTCTTAGTTCTGAATTTCAGATTAGCACACTAACAACAGGATATAATTATTCTCCAACCGTAGCTGCCTTAAATAATGGAGGTTTTGTGGTGACGTGGTATAATAGTGCCTCTCCATCTCAAATCTATGGACGTCGTTATGATAGTAGTGGCAATGCAATTAGAAGCAGTGAATTTCAGATTAGCACGTTAACAACAGGATATAATTATTCTCCAAGCATAGCTGCCTTAAGTAATGGAGGTTTTGTGGTGACGTGGTATAATACTGCTACATATCCTTATCAAATCTATGGACGTCGTTATGATAGCAATGGCAATGCCATTGGAAGCTCTGAATTTCAGATTAGCACACTAACAACAGGATATAATTATTCTCCAACCGTAGCTGCCTTAAATAATGGAGGTTTTGTGGTGACGTGGTATAATAGTGCCTCTCCATCTCAAATCTATGGACGTCGTTATGATAG
>CAYYAN010000312.1:0-1711 GCA_964469825.1 uncultured Chthoniobacter sp.
GCCAGAAGAACGACAAACCGTTTTCTTTTCAGCAACCCTTTCGAAGCCGATTCGAGATCTTATCAATCGTTTTTCACATCAACCACAGACGATCAAGATTGAGCAAAAAGAATTAGCGGTTCCAACCATTGAACAATGGTTTTATGAAGTTCCTTCTCGAATGAAAGTTGAAACACTCATTCGTCTCATCGATTTTCATGAGTACAAATTAGGAATTATTTTTTGTAACACACAACGAATGGTTGACGAACTTGCAGATGCTCTCTTGGCACAAGGATTTTCGACGGATCGTTTGCATGGCGGTATCGCACAAGCGCAACGTACCCGTGTGATGAACAAATTTAAAAACTCAGAATTTGAATTTCTTGTTGCAACCGATGTTGCCGGACGCGGTATTGATGTTGATGACCTTGAGGTTGTCGTAAACTATGATCTTCCTTATGATCCAGAAGATTATGTGCACCGGATTGGACGCACCGGCAGAGCAGGGAAAAAGGGCGTAGCCATTACCTTTGCAAGTGGTAGAGATCTTTACAAACTTCAATTTTTGGAACGTTTTACTAAAGCAAAAATTCGTCGTGGGACTATTCCAACTATTGGAGAAGTTGAAGGGAAGCGTGCTGAGCAGCTTTATGGAAAGCTTCTCAAGCAGCTTCAAACAAACTCCTTTAAAAAGCACGATGTCATTATCGATCGTTTATTAGAAGAAGGATATGCTTCAACAGATATTGGATCTGCACTCTTTTCCATGTTGTTAGAAGGTGCTTCTGGAAGTAGTAAGAAAGAGCCTTCAGAGACGAAAGCCTCTCGTGAACCAGAACAATTTTCTTTTGCTAACTCTCAAGAGAATCGAAATAAGCGTGGTGATGACCATAGAAGGGAGCGTGGTAGTAGCCGTAGAGAGCCAAGAGGTGGTGGTCGGCGTGATCGTGGCTTTCGAACAGAAGCTCCATCTAGAGATCGCTCTTTTAAAAAAGGACCCATAAAGAAATATTCGAAGCCTCAGAGATGAACAGGTTTTGTTTTTTGTTCCCCCTGATTTTTCTTTTGCCCTTCCCTTTATTGAGAGGAGTAGAAATCTTTGGGCGAAAACCAGGGAAACATATGAATATTACAGGAGATAATCGGCTGCTGTATGATGGAATTCAAGAAGAATATAGGCCGCTTCTTGACAACGCAGGTAAAAAAGAAACTTATCAAACAAGGGGTACTTTTACGACAGCTCAAGATCCTACGATTGCTCAACAAACGGGACAGCTGGGAAATAGGAAAATCACGACTTCCTCACCTCCATCTCTACCGCCTATAGACCCTAAAGATCTTATTCATGATGATGAGAGTTTATCGATAACATCAGAACATACGATTACTGAGGTAACACCGCAAGCGCCTTCTCTTCCGATAGAACAGGAGAAACTCATAGAAGCTTATCAAGCAGTCAACGAGAAAAGAAGCGCTGTAATTAAATCGCTTCGAGAGATCAAGTCTGCTTTGAGTTTGGTGACAGAGAGAGATCAGGAGATCATCGCTTCTTTAAAGCCTTTTGTAATGGATAGCGAAGAGTGGGCGAGTATTTTTTCGCACAACACGATGGCATTGCTTGATCAAAAGCTTATTCCGAATAGTCAAAATATTCCTATTTTAGTTAAGGATACAGATGGCAACTGCAGTAAGGTCGTTCCTCCTGTGATTCCGTCACGATTAAAAACAA
>CAYYAN010000313.1:0-1705 GCA_964469825.1 uncultured Chthoniobacter sp.
GACATAAATATAAGGCACTCAAATAAGATGAATGCTTGGGCATTATACATGAAAATAGGAGTTGGGGTAAGAAAAAAGGTAGCTTTTGCTACCTTCATTTATATGACATTATTTACATTTGCTTTGCACAAAATCCTCTCTGAAAGCTATGAACCAATCGTCACATCCCCAACCCTCATCAGTCGCTTCATAGCAAAGAACCTCTTTAACTCGATCGGCTGCAGCTCCATACGCTCCGTCGTTTGTAACAAACGATAAAATGTGAGGTGCCATATTTCCATTCACATCACGAACCAATGTGGTTCCCATGAAATTAATTGTTTTGAGCCCAGGTCGCCTAATTCCAAAATGTGAATCCTTCCACTTACGAATAACATAGTTCTCATGTTCTATATTTTGCGCTATTGCCCTCATGTGGTGAATGTCCAGTGGAACAATTCCTTCTTTTTGTATGGCATAAAATGCATCCATCCCAGATATCAACTCAGATGAACTCTTGGTAAACTGTTCAAAATAAATATCAGTCTCCAAATCAAATGAGGATATTTTTGCCGCCATTGAATTCTGGTGCAAAAGTGTAAAATTAGTCCCAATATTATTTTTTGTTTTAAAAAGATCAACCAACCGTATAGGTCTACTGCGATCAGCAGTAATGCGAGTATTCAAATTTGCTTGTACCATAAGATTTGTTTTTCTAAAGACTAAAGTAATTTATCTTTTTGTCAATATACAGAAGAAAGAGATGGGTAGTAGAGGCTCCACTCTCAAAATATGACATATAAAAAAAGCCTGAAAATTCAGGCTTTTTACTTTTATTTTACTTTTTTACTAAATAATATTTCTCTTTCTTTTTTGCACTGATTCCCAGTTGTGCTTCTCTTTTTCCAAAGCAATACTTGGGTCAATTTTGAAGTCACGTCCATTTTCACGAAGGAATGCAACCATTTTTTGTGAAAGTGGAGTATGCCAACCACAACGCAGTTGGTCGTCCTTAAATCTATGACCACATCCCGTGCAAGAAGTAAGAGATAGACCGGCGCCACAATGAGCACAATTAAATTGAGTATGCCCGCCGCGCCCTCCCTTAGTTTCAGCGGAAATGAGGTGATCAATAGTCATCTGAACAATCGCATCATCAAATAATTCACTTTCGGGCTTTGAGTGATCATTTATTATTTCATTAAGATCACGAGAAAGTGCGAAACGAAGAACGGTTTTTGTGCGCGGATAGTTTTTATGATGAACATCGTTCACAAGATCGGTTGGATCCTGAATATAGATTTCCATAACACAATTCCAGTTATCGAGAACGAGTTGATCACCCCAATTATCCTCAGCAAATTTCATTGCCTTGTCCATGTGTTTGTATGAAGAAAATACATCGCCCTGAGATTTGCCATCTGCGTAAGATTTCAATGTTCTGCCGGCATATGCCCAACTGAGCATTGATGGGTAATTTTTTTTCCGGTAATACTCGCGTCTATTACACTATCTTTCACTCGCGAGACTGTGATCTCACCAACTTCTTCCTTCCTAAAGGATACAATTTGGAAACTGTTACGAATAAGAAGTGATGGGCAGGCGACGTAGCCGGAACCGGTAGTAAAAGCCTTAACGGCTTCTTCCGTCGTGAGATGAGGGCATAATTTTGCCATGTCTGCAGGCGTGGGACTTTTAATCGGGAGCTGTCCTAGAATGGAACGAT
>CAYYAN010000314.1:0-1672 GCA_964469825.1 uncultured Chthoniobacter sp.
GAAAGGAGATAATGATATGAAGGCTATCATGGGTAGGTATCGATGTCAGAACTGCAACACAGATTTAGTGTTCGTAAAGCATGAAACTGTACGCTTAATTAAGAAGATGGTGAAACCAAAATTTCGAACACTTGGGGTTTTGCAATTTTTTCAAGGAGAGCAGTATCACCCAATTTGCCCGCGTTGCGATGCCTATGCTCTTGGATTAGAGATGGTTGAGGGGTTTCCTTTCTTGATGCAATCTGGGGAGATTGCAACGATTCATGCGCTCATTGAGCAACAAGGTGAACTCTTTTGGAAGTCTTGATATCCCTGAATCTTTGGGGTAATACACTGGGCACGGTATTCGGTTGAAATATTAAGTACTTGCATACATTCTTCAAATAAACTGGAAATAAAAAATGGCTATTGGTTGGACAAAGGAAAAAATAAGCGAACTTACACTTCAAGAAGTTACAGTGTTGCACGAGAACGCAAAAGCGCGAAATAATTTCGAGATTGCGAATTGGTGTGGGGAAATTTTGATAACAAAAAAGCCTGCCCGTAAGGCAAGAATTCCTTCCAAAACGAAAGCACTAGAAGCGGAATGCTCTAACAGGCTTAGTGAATTTGCGAAGCATTTGTCTGGTAAATATGACTTATCAGCAAAAACTGCAACTAAAAAATCAGAAGGTATTAAAGGTTTCCGCTCTCATAATCTCACTGCTAAAGATGGACAAGCTAAATTGGGTGGTGATCAGCGTACAGGTAAGGTGGCAATTGATAGATACATATCGTACAGAGTAAAGGATGAGATATTTTCATTGAGTGCATGGCTTGAAAACAACGAAGCTGTTGAAGACTTTAAATGGCAAGTTCGTGGACCGATTGGTTATTTTTTGAGTAGTGGTTCTGCAAATGGGGATTCGTCTACCGTGGAAGAATTTATTGAATTTAATGAAGCTAGTCAGCGATTCGAGGAGTTAATCTCTAAATTGACGGCAAAAGATGCTGATGCTTCCTCTGATTTTTAGATCAGAGATTTGTGCTTTGAATTTTGGTAATTCCGAAAATTTTAATGGGTTGTGATATGAATGCTTCTAATCTTGAAAAGGTGGCTGCTAGCTATGTCAAGTTGCTTAGTTCGCTTGATTGGAATGATCGTGTTCTGATAGGCGGTCTGGCCGAGGGATTAAATAAGTTTCTTTCTAACGCGTTTATGAAGCTTCACTCCGGTGGTAAGTACTACCAAGGCGATTTTTACAGTGTTCGTGCAATCTCCAAGATCAAAGCGGGAGATTTGAAGGGTTTGATATACGAGCACATGGTCCCGAAGGATAAATATATTCAAAAAGTGTGTGAAGAGCGAGCGGTTCAAGGGCTGCTTGATCTCGATTTTGTAGTCGAAATTTTACGGAAATATTGGCGTATAGCAGTCATAAGTAAAGAAGAAAATGGTCTACTCGTTTCGCGTCAAATGCCCAAGGACTGGGATGAAGTAAATATTTTTCATCGTTATCATGATAAAGGTATAGGCTTAATAAGCAATCCATTTATTTCGAGGGATGAAATATGGGATAAATTGATAAGATCTATGGGGGCTAACGATAGTCAATATATCAGAAATACATCAGGGGTCATTGGGCTGATGCGATTCGACAATGGTATGCTTGTTATCGAATCTGGAGAGAGG
>CAYYAN010000315.1:0-1669 GCA_964469825.1 uncultured Chthoniobacter sp.
ATTTCCAACTTCAAAAAATTCTGCTTTGGCTCCTTTACCTCCTAAAGCTTTGTTGAGATCAGCGGCAACACTCGGCTTTTCGGCTATGACTAAGATTTTATGACTCGCAACGTTTTGTTGCTCATCAGACTGTGATTTTGATATTGAAGGCTTAAGGTTTCTTTTTAGCGCCATGTTATTATCTTTAGCTTAAATTGTATGAAAAAGTAATTGTATTAGAAAATCATCCTAAAAACGTGAATAAAAATGAGAAAGTTTGCGTAAGGAGTCTGAAACAGATTATATTGTGTAAAACTTTTTATTTCCATTCTCGTTTTTTAGGATCATAGGAGCTTTATGTAACACTGCCCTGGGAGAGCACGCACATGACCAGCAAGTTCTAAAGAGAGCAACCTAGAAGAGACTAAGGCTGCTGGCAAACATGATTTTTTAATAATCTGATCAATTGGTGTGGGATCATGATCGATCACCTTATAAATAGCAAGGTCTTCTCCTCTGGGAATATTTGGCTGACGTTCTTCTAAGTGAGGTAGTTCAGAAAAAACCATAGGAAAATCGTTAAGAATATCAGCAGCCTCCATCACCAATTTTGCTCCTTGTTGAATGAGGCGATTTGATCCTATTGCAGTCGGTTGATCGATTCTGCCCGGCACAGCGTAGAGAGATCGACCTTGTTCAAGCGCCTGCTGTGCACTGATCAGCGCACCACTTTTAGCTCCAGCTTCCACAACCAAAACTCCAAAAGAACAGCCGCTGATAATGCGATTACGTTTTGGAAAACTCTGCTTCGAAGGAGAAGTATTCATTGGAAACTCGGTGATCACGGCACCTGATTGAGCGATTTTTGCAGCGAGAACTTCATTCTCAGGAGGATAAAGCTTTCCAAGGCCACTTCCCAAAACAGCAATCGTTCTCCCTTTCGCAGCTAAAGCAGCTTGATGAGAAACTGAATCAATCCCACGTGCTAAACCGCTATAAACTGTTAAACCTGAATAAGCAAGTTGATATCCTAATTTTTTCGCTGCTTCCAATGCATAGTGGCTTGCCATCCGAGAACCAACAATACCAATCCCACAACGGTGATCTTGTTCCACGAATGTTCCTAAAACATAAAGCACAATCGGCGGATCAACAATCTCTCGCAACAGAGAAGGATATTCTACATCTGCTGCTGTAATAACACGAGCTCCAAAATGATCCAGCAATTTTAATTCACTAGCAAGATCGACTTCTTTTTCCCAACTGCGAATATAATGAGAAACCTCTTCCCCAATTCCTGCTACCTGCTGCAACTGATTTCCTGGAGCATTTAAAATGGCTGCTGCAGAACCAAAGTAGTTACGCAATCTTTGAAATCGCATCGGTCCCATGTGCGGGAGCATATTGAGAATAAGGCAAGCTTCAGTTTCTGTCATATTCTCTGCGTGTAACAGAATTTTAAGAAAATGAAAAATTAAATTGTAAGAAAATCATTTGATAGAAAGAATTCTTCACAAAGTATACTATGATCGTGCGAGTTTTAGTTTTTTTACACTGAAATATTTTTCTCTAGCAAGACCGAGGATCACAGCGCTATGGAGGCATAACGCAAGATCCAACAACGATACTAGCCCGAATGTTTCATCTGGAGTAGCCCGGATATTTCACGGTAATTCTGCTGCGGCTTGCG
>CAYYAN010000316.1:0-1663 GCA_964469825.1 uncultured Chthoniobacter sp.
ATGCCCTTGCCGATAAAGGGCAATAGCCAATGATCTGCCAATGCCACTGCCCGCAACAATAATTGTTACGGTCTTATCCTTCTCGTCTTTTTCGACTTTTTCTTTAGCATCAACTTCGGACATAATTTTCTCCCTATTTCTTATTTTGGCGTTGAGTTAGCGCAGATGCCGCAGCACTTTTTGCATCTTTGCTGGAGTTTGGATTGCTAAGCACGCGGGCCGCTGCAGAAGCAGCCTTTGAGCCGGTAGTTTCTGTATTTTTGCCTTTAGTCATGTGACCTCCAAGGGGCTTGAGTTAAGTATCATTAAGCCAAGCATACATTAAATGCTAATTATATCAAGCATTTTCTTTGCAAATTAATTATTTGCTAAGAATCATTAGCTATTATAGAATCTGCTACCGATTCACAAATCGTTTAAAGGAGCTCGAATGCCTGAACAAAGAAACATACCTACAGTCGAAAAGAACATAAAAAAAATGTCTTTAGGGGAATTTTTAGCGGATATACGTAGCATAAAACGTCAGTCTTTGCGGGAAGTGCAGGAAGCAACTGGTAATGACGTATCCAATGCCTATCTTAGCCAACTTGAAAAAGGACATATAAAGAAACCTTCTCCAAATATTTTGTATGCATTAGCAAATGCTTATTCAATTCCATACGACACACTCATGGAAAAAGCTGGGTACATAACTACAGAATCTGCACCCTATTCAACAAATGTTGCGCCACCTCAAACATTCTCCATTGCAAATGAAAAACTAAGCAGCGATGAGGAAGAAGCATTACTTGAATATTTGGCTTTTATTCGCTCTAAAAAGAAAAAGCCTATAAGCAAAAGTTTGTGAGTATAATTTTTACAAAACTACATAAGCATTGAGAACTCAACCGCAAATGGTAAAATTATCTGCTTTTCCATTTTTCTTACAGAAATGCGAAATTCTATTTTTGGATTGCTCAGGGGAAAATAATGACAGCTGAAATTGTAGTTATAAATCGCAATGGGGTTGCTATGGCCGCAGACAGCGCCGTAACCATTGGTCGTGAGCGCGTGTGGCAAACTGCGAATAAGCTATTTTCTCTTTCGCCTTATAATGATATCGGGATTATGATTTATGGCGCCGGCTCTTTCCAAGGGCATTCATGGGAAACTATAATTAAGTGTTTTCGTCAAGATTGTAGCACAAAAGAATTCCAAACTGTTGAAGCGTGCACAAAGAGTTTTATTGCCTTTCTAAAATCAAATAAAATTAAAGGATCAGAATCCAATATTTATTATATATTTTTGAACCAACTCAATGAGCTTATTAAGCTTTTAAACATTGATAAAAAGAAGACCGTTGATGATGCCACTGTACAAGCCATATTAAAAAATCAAATAAAATACTTCTCAAAGTAGATAAAAAAACATTTTTTAGTAAGCATAAAAAAACCATAAGAGAATTTGTAGAGAAAACAATTAATGAGGAACGAAAAGAAGGTCGCAACCTCATAAAACTTTCGAGTGCATCAAGCACTCTTTTAGCTCAATTGTGTTACGAGATTTTCCGAAGACAAATACCTTCAGGTTATCAAACGGGAATTGTAATTGCAGGCTTTGGAAAAAAAGAATATTTCCCCTGCCTGGCAAACTACATAATCGATGGTAAATACGAAAAGACAAT
>CAYYAN010000317.1:0-1657 GCA_964469825.1 uncultured Chthoniobacter sp.
AAAGCTGAGCCGCTTGAGCTATCTGTTCGATTCCAATTCCAAGCTGATGAAGATTACGTGCCATTTCAGCTTTACCTTCAGCTTTACCTTCCTCTCTACCTTTAGCTAGTCCTTTAGCTAGTCCTTTAGCTAGTCCTTTAGCTTCTCCTTGAGCCAACCCCTCTTTTAAGTAACCCTTGAATAAGGCTTTTTCGCAACGTATGTCATCCCAATATTTATCATAGGCAAGCAACTCTGCTTTGCTATAGGCAGACTCTTCAAGCAAATTGACTGCTTGTTTAATTTCCTCTACTTCCAAAAGACTGGGATCGACAACCGTTGTGTTATTATTGATTTCTTTTAGGAAACGAAGCCACAAAACAGATAGTTTTTTTTCTGTTATGGTTGTCGGATTGAATTTAGGGAGTTCAATTAAAACACACTGTATATCATCCCAGGTCTTTGTTCTATCATGAGCACTCGTCATACGATAGTGATGAAACCATTGGTTAGAGGCCTCTTTATCAAAAATGGTATTCAAGATGGCCAATTCATAAACGGCACAAAGATCTTCATAATCGTTCCCTTGGTCAATTTGCTTCACATAAGTAGAAGCAGCGTTAAAGATCATTCTTTGGATGAAGTCTGGAGTCCAGTCAATCTGCATTTCCACAATAAATTGACGTCCATGATTATCAAAACAGCGAACATCGACAATGGAGTATTTTGCAATAGGAGTTCTCGGAACGTTTTCGGGGGAGAGATAGCTTAACTTTTCAATGAGGCAATCTGATGGCAGCGGCAAAATGGCATTAAGAAAGCTCTTTAACAAATCAGGATGATTCCCAAAAATCTTTTTGAAGGTTAAATCACTTTTAGGATCAAGGTAGCGTGGCATAATAATGAGCTGGTTGGGCGTATTTTATTCCTTTGCTAAAAAAGCAGCAATAAGATTTCTAATCCGGATAGTTCATTTTTTACTGTAACCTACAACTTATAATCTGTAATCTTCTCCGATGATTGACACTATCCAACAATATCTCGGTAATGAAGCCTCTTCTCTTCTAGATCACAAGTGCAACACGATTGACAAAAATTTACTCCATCTGCCCGGCCCTGATTTTGTTGACCGAATTTTTACTAAAACTGATCGCAATCCTCGCGTTCTCAGCAATCTTCAACGGATGTACAGTCACGGTCGTCTTGGCGGTACAGGCTATCTTTCTATTCTTCCTGTTGATCAAGGTGTAGAGCACTCTGCAGGGGCTAGCTTTGCAAAGAATCCACTTTATTTTGATCCAGAAAATATTGTGAAACTCGCTATTGAAGGAGGTTGTAATGCGGTTGCTTCAACCTTTGGGGTTCTCGGTGCTGTTGCTCGCAAATATGCACATCACATTCCTTTTTTGGTCAAACTCAATCATAACGAACTCCTCACCTATCCTAACCAATTTAAAGAAATCATGTTTGGCGGTGTTGAAGAAGCATATGACATGGGAGCTGCTGCTGTTGGTGCTACGATTTATTTTGGTTCTGATGATGCCAGTCATGAAATTATTGAAGTTGCTGAGGCTTTCCGTTATGCCCATCAACTTGGCATGGCTACTGTCCTCTGGTGCTACTTGCGCAATCCTGCATTTAAGAAGGATAAAGACTATCATCTCTCCGCTGACCTCAC
>CAYYAN010000318.1:0-1649 GCA_964469825.1 uncultured Chthoniobacter sp.
TCACTTGAACCTGCATTATAAAATCGCACTTTCCGTTTTAAAATTCTGAGACACTCTAGAAGATGAATGGTTCCTACCGAAATGCTCTCGAATGTTTCCACAGGGTAGGAAAAAGAAAGCCCCACCGAACTTTGACCAGCTAAGTTATAAATTTCATCGGGTTCAACTTCTTGCAACGTTGTTAACACACTTCTAAAATCAGAGGCAGTCATTGAACAAAGTGTGACTTTATTTTTGACACCTAATTTTTCAAGATTAACAAAAGAAGTCATTTCATGATCTCGTGAAGTACCATAAACACGATATCTTTTTTCGAGAAGCAACCTTGCAAGATAAGCTCCATCTTGTCCAGAAACACCAATGATAAGAGCTTTTTTATTCATACAAAGGAATGATGTCAGAAAATTTAATAAAATTTATTGAAAGGCTTGATAGACTTTTACTGTTTCTTCAACAGTATACGCCCAAGAAAATCGTAAAGCTTGTTGTTTTGCATTTTGAGAAAGTTGATGATAAAAAGATTCCGACTCAAGTAAAGAAATGGCTGCATCTGCTAAAGCAGCAGGTGTTGCTTTGTGGGACTCAATAAGAACCCCACCCTCTCCGACAACTTCGGGAATGCTACTTGTTTGGAGAGCAATCGCAGGAACTCCCATTCTCATCCCCTCTAACAAAGGAAGACCGAACCCCTCATATTCAGAGGGATATAAAAGAGCAAAGCTATGTTGATAAAGAAGATTGAGCATTTGATCATCGGGATGCTTAACAAGAATAACAGCATCCTGAATACGAAGTTCAGCTAGCAATTTTTTTTCTTCGTCATTAAAAGAATCTCCAACCACCACAAGCCGCAATTCTTTATCTTTTTCCAGAAGAAGAGCGAACGCAGAAGCCGTCAATGTGAAGTTCTTATAAAAGGTACGCCCCCCTACATACAAAAAATACCTGTTTGAAAACGGCCTTTTTGTGCCTTGTTGGGGAGTTGATAACGATCCTGCTAAAGGAATAACACAACTTCTTGATTCACATTCAGGAAAATATTCTAACAAATCCCTTCGGGTAGAATGTGAAATACAAATAATATGATCAGCCCTTTTAATTGCGGATTTTTGAGCAGCAATGACTTTTTCACTCCGTGGGTATCTCTCAGCAAATCTCATCATGACAAAATCATAAACTGTAATGACAACATTTCCCGGGATATTCGCCCATGATAGTGGCTCCCCAAGATGATAGTAAGAAGGATGAATAAGATCGATAGACCGCATTCTCCATTTCAAAAGTGTTGGACTGATATGCAAGCACTTTGGAATCCAAAAATTCTTAATTTTTGCATGAGAGGGAATCAACAGTTGCTCACTATTTTTGCCAAAAAGAAAAGGATGCAATGATTCTGGTAATCGAGAAATGATCTCTACGAAATATCTATTGATGCCACCTACTTTCTGCAATTGGTAAATATAAGTATCAAATAAAATATTCATTTCATTAATTGTTGTGCAAACATTTGATAAGTTTTCTGGAATTGAGCTTGCGTATGGTGCCTGCCGACATAAGCATAAGAAGCCTTTGCACGCCGCTCGACTTCACAATCATCAAGTTCAGAGAACATTTGAGCAGCTTCCATGACAGCTTCAACAGTTCCATTT
>CAYYAN010000319.1:0-1644 GCA_964469825.1 uncultured Chthoniobacter sp.
TTTTCTTACTTGTAGATTCTCTTCTTGAGTTGGAATTTTACTTGGAGCGATTGTCCTAACACCATTAACAGTTGTTCCAATACCAGCAGGAATAATAGTTGGAATAATGGATGTATAACGCGCCTCGTTATTAGAAGCAGGAATAATCAACCGCACAGATGGTTCATTGTTATTAAGAATAAGAGGAATGTCATTCCAAGAACGATTCCTCTCAACGCTGAAAAAAGCCTCTGCTATTGGTGTTAACGAATTAAAATCAAAAGTCTGCAGACATGCCATTGTTTTGCTCGCTCGAGTCAGACGAATGAGACGACTGAATGTATCCACAGCTTCTTGCTGCTGCTGTATACTATTCTCTTGCTGAAGATGTTGCAAGACTTGCTCTGCGCCCAGAGGTAGAGATCGAATAATCATGTTAGGAGGGATCGTTTCGACATCTTTCCAAGTTTGATCAGTACCCACTTGTTCCATTCCAGCAATGCTTTTCTGCATGCTAGCAGCACGTTGAAGTAGGTCAGCAATATTTTTCCGTTCTTCAGTCTCTTTCTTAGAATAATCTCCACCCATAAGAAGCACCCTGTTTAAAACACAATTCCGTGCATCTAGAGTCTCCGATTGCTCCCATTCTTCAATGATAGCGTTGAGTTGTGGGTTAATTCCTTTTGCTTTCTCAATCAGCCCTGATACTTGACTCTTTATACGTTCGATATTCTCAAAACGAGTTCGAGTTGCTGGATCCAATTTTTCCAACATGTCAGAATTTACAAAAAACCTTTGATCTTCTTGTTGAGGAGGAGCCATGACATCACGTCTTGGCTCGGTAGCAAGACGCTTGTGCTCTCTTATTTGAGCATCAACACCGGAACGAGTCTCAGTCTTTCTCAAAAGAGGATCCATGGCACTCACATGCAGCGGCACCATCAAGAAGAGAACAAGAATAAAAAAAATGGGGGATATTTTCTTATTCAATGTTATTTCTTATCTGTTAATGCCGATTCTGATTTTAAAGCGGTTGCAGGAGCAACAATTGCCTCCACAGAACCAGGAACAGCTATGTACTTTTTCACGACAGTATTGAGTTTTTCTAAAGTCACTTCATTAATTTCGTTAGTACGATGTAAGTAATGATCAAAACCTAAGCCCATCAGCTCTTCGCTTGCACAGCGAATTGCAAGACCAGCATTCGACTGGATAGCCATGGCATCAGCTCCCAAAACTTTTTGCTTGGCCGTTGTCAGCTCCTCTTGAGTGAGCCCTTCTTGGGCAACGTGATGGATCTCATCATTAAATTCACTCCGCGCATGCTCTAGTTTTTTAGGATCGGTTCCCATATAGAAAATAAAAGCTCCTGGAGCAAGGCCCATGAAACTAGATGCTCCTACAAAATAAGCAAGCGATTGTTTTTCACGAATCCGAACAAAGAATCGCGATCCCAAATCACTACAAGCTGCATCAATTAATTCCAAGGCTGGTCGATCTGGACTAGTTATGGGAGCTGTTAGGACACCTTTAACAACAATAGCCTGCTCTTTGTTCTCTTCTTTGCTAACATCAATAGACCTTGTAAGAGATACTGGACTTGGAGGATTCTGCAATGCTAACTCTCCTGCTGGCATTTTTTCAAATGCCAGAGTTGCCATCTGA
>CAYYAN010000320.1:0-1641 GCA_964469825.1 uncultured Chthoniobacter sp.
GGCTCCAGTTGAGAGCAGTTCTTCTTCCAGCTGCGTCCCAAGTTTGAGTCCAAGAAGAGAGGGGAGTTCCATTGAGAGATGTCGATTCCGAAGTGAGTTGTCCATACGCATCATAGGCTCTGGAAACAAGCGTTGGTGGGCCTGTAAAGGTATTCGCGTATTGTTGATCAATAGTTTGATACAATAATCCAGCCATCAAAACAAAACTCAGTAAACTTTGAGTGAAGTCAGACGGGAAAATGTTCTTGGGTTGAGTAAAACAACGAGAAGAAGATGTTACAGCTCTGCTTGAAGAAAAAATATTTTCTCGAGATGACAATAAAAGAGTCATAAAAAGAAGATTTCTTATTATCAGAGAAAAGTCATCAGAGCTAATAAAAATCAGTCTTGGAGACTGTTTTCAATATTCGATGAATGACCCCATAGCCTGACTCTCTTCATCCTTGAGGTGCTTTACCAATCACTCAATAATCTTTAACTGTTAGAAAAGGCAAAAGAATTTTTTGGACTATCAACAACCGGTTGATAGCAGGAACGGTTTGTATTTTGCAGCACTTTGATTTCTTGTGAAAATTGATGTGGCATTTTAAGTAGTGTTAACGATTCACTTACTCTTTCTAAAATTTCTTCACGCTTTTGCAACGACATCTCATCATATTCATGAGGGGGTTCCCACCCCATAAGTGTTTCATTGTAAATTAGCCAACTAACAATACCCTGTTGTCTCATTTCACCTTCAATTCCAATATTTGCAACATGATCGTTTTCTTTATATTGAATTTGATGAATGTCTGGGACGAAAACAGAAAAATTTTTTCCTCTTACTTCTTGGTTATTAACTTTATTTAACATTTTAATAATAGTAAGTTGATTTATAGACGTTAGGACTAGCGTTAAGAATTGGTTCTTCAATTGTTTTAAATGTTCCAAATGGGGTCGCGCCTCTAATATACGCGTTAATGTGGCCAGACGCTCCTTTAGCAAATGGAATTGAAGCACGTTGCCAAACTTGATACCTTTCTGCAAGAGAAAGAGTTTTAAATATAGGATCTTCTATAATGGCTTTACCACCCGTTGTCATTTCAATTGTTATTTTATCACTTTGTTGAGCAGCAGTTAAGGCTCTAATATCTTGTCCAGGCCCAGAATAAAACACAGCTCCATTTCTAGGAGTGCTAAAATCAAGTTCATCAACTTTAGCAAGCATTGTTTCAAATGGGGTTATCTCTGAAGAACTCGTAGTAGAAGCAATAGCCTCCACAGCAGCCTTAGTCGGAGCTAGAGCAGCGAAAGCCCCAGCTCCAACACCAACAGCTGATAATCCTAACGTCGTTCCATTTCTCCAATTGAGCCCACTGTTGTACATATCACCAGCTGCTTGAAGTCCATGCCAAGCACTTCCAGCGATGTCACGGGTAAGAGCGTATTCTCCAAGTCCTGGAGTTACATACGAACCAAGCGTTCCAACAAATCCACCCACAGCTTGAGCGGTATTGTCATACTGAGCAAAAGTTCCCATTGCATATCCTTTGATCCCTCCCTCCACACACCTCCCATCCGGATCAAGTCCATTAACCGGATCACCATTGCAATAGTCATACAAACCAAGGCTGCTGCTATGTCCCAGGGGATCGGGGCTTA
>CAYYAN010000321.1:0-1393 GCA_964469825.1 uncultured Chthoniobacter sp.
CCAATTGGTGAAGAAGATCAACGATTTTTTTGATGAAGCCAATTGTGTCCCGAGTGTTGGCATACTTAAGATGCATCTCTAATATACCAATGAGAGGCCTTTTTTTAAATCATCATCGGGGATACTTGGCAGGTGGGGTCAGGCTTCGATTTTCTCATTTTGGGGACAGTCATCGATTTTTTTATCGATGCTGAATATGCTTTTTTACCAATGGTGAATTCACCTTCTACAATAGAATTACTTATTTCAAAATTATCTCTAATTTCCTTGCAGGGATTGAGTCTAAATTGCAATCGGCGCTTTAATGGCTGGCCAAGGATCGTAATTCACCAACTCAAAATCCTCGTACCGAAAATCATTTAATTTTTTAATAGCAGGATTCAACTTCATTTGAGGAAGTGATCGTGGTGTTCGTGTTAACTGCTCTCTGGCTTGCTCTTGATGATTGAGATAGAGATGGAGATCTCCAAAAGTATGAATAAACTCTTTAGCGCGTAGTCCACAGACTTGTGCGATCATCATGGTAAGAAGGGCGTATGATGCGATATTAAAGGGAACACCGAGAAAAAGGTCCGCACTTCGTTGATAAAGTTGGCAACTGAGTTCTCCATCACAAACATAAAATTGAAACAGCGCATGACAGGGGGCTAGCGCCATTTGATCAAGCTCACCCGGATTCCATGCTGTAACAAGATGACGGCGACTATCGGGACGTTCTTGAATTTCTGTTAAGAGTTTTTCAATTTGATCAATGACGCCTCCATCAGGACGTCGCCAACTTTTCCACTGCGCACCATAGATGCGCCCAAGATCTCCCTGTTCATTGGCCCATTCATCCCAAATCGTTACCTGATGATCTTGCAGATATTTAATGTTCGTATCTCCTGCTAAAAACCAAAGCAGCTCATGAATAATTGATCGCAAGTGCAACTTTTTTGTTGTTAACAAGGGAAACCCTGCCTGCAAATCAAATCTCTCTTGCGCTCCAAAAACTGAAAGTGTTCCCGTGCCAGTGCGGTCTTCTTTGCGCTGGCCTTGTTCTAAGACTAATCGGAGGAGTCGATGATATTGGAGCATGGTTGACAGGTTACAAGCTGCTGGTTACAGGCTACAGGAAAAAATGAATAAAATTTCCTATCTTCCATCTTCCATCTCCCATCTTCTTCGTCTATGACTAGAGCATGCTTGAAATTTTACAAAAAGGTGGCCCTCTCATGTGGATCATTCTGCTTTGCAGCGTCGTAGTCGTGGGTGTTTTTTTAGAACGCCTCTTCTATCTTCATCGTGTCTCCATTCGTGTAGGAGAATTCTTAGAAGGAATCTCACTCCTCCTCCAGCGAGATCATCTTACTGAAGCATTACAGGAGTGCATCGTCACACGTGGTCCAGTGGC
>CAYYAN010000321.1:1403-1637 GCA_964469825.1 uncultured Chthoniobacter sp.
TGCTTTGCAACATCCCGAAGCCGATCATGCCTCATTAAAAGAAATCACAACCGATGCAGGTCTTCTGGAGCTTCCAAAGTTAGAACGAAATCTCTCCCTTCTTTCAATGCTTGCTTACATCACACCACTCATTGGTCTTCTCGGAACGGTGTTGGGACTGCTGGATGCTTTTCTTGCAATCTCTGCTCATAGTGGATATGCAACAACGGCTGAAATTGCCAAAGGTGTCTTTGA
>CAYYAN010000322.1:0-1610 GCA_964469825.1 uncultured Chthoniobacter sp.
CTGAGCTCCAGTTGAGAGCACTTCTTCTTCCAGCTGCGTCCCAAGTTTGAGTCCAAGAGGAAAGGGGAGTTCCATTGAGAGATGTTGTTTCTGATGTTAATTGACCGTAGGCATCGTAGCCTCTAGAAACAAGAGTGGAAGGCCCTGTGGAAGCGTCGGCATAGCTTTGAGCAACCGAAGTTGGTAGTCCTCTTGGATCGTAGGTGTAGGTGGTGGTTTGGTTTTGTTCAGGGATGCCTCGATAAAGTAGTCCAATAATTAAAACCAAACTCAGCAAACTTTGTGTGAAGCTTGGAGGAAAAAACTTCTTTGTTTGAGGAGAACAATGAGAACTCTCAACTGTTGAGTCTGCCTGAACATCGTTAAGGCGCTTCTTCCCTAAAACATATTTTTCACGAGACGCATGTTGAAGAGGCAATAGCATTGGCATAAAAGAAAACCATTCTTACCAAAGCATCTCCTTCAACACCATAAAAAGTCAGCCTTCCAAGCGAATTCAACAACTCAACTAACTGGTAAAAATATCATGCTATGGCACCAAAATATGCAATATCTGGAACCGACCCCTTTTACAAACCCATTTCTTTTTTCTCCGAATTTACAATTTCAAAAGTCTCTTTTTTACACATCTTATAAGCATGTTCAGCATTAATCAGAAATTCCCCAAGTTTTGATTTTATTGACCAAGAATCAACAACTGTATGAGCAATTCCAAGCTGACGGTTTGAAGGAGGAGGTAAGGTATTATTTTCAACTTTGTTTAAAGCATCTAAGAAGCAATCTCTGAATCTTACTAATTGTTCAAGATGACCTTCTGCTGGTTCGTTTTTATAGTGCTTTTCTATTTCTTTATTGAGTAAATCAATAGCTGTTTTTAATCGACTTTTTGTATTAAGTATGTTCATGGTACTAAAAGGTCTGCTGTGTCAATAATGTATTTTTGTATTTGTCCTCCTGGTAAATATGGTCCTTGTGAAGATGCTTTGCCTTTTAAAAATAGTGTTTCAGAGCGAATTTGATACTGTTTAAAAGATTTCATAAGATTCCACTTGCCCTGAAGAGCAAGGCTCATTCGTGATGCAGGGAATGTTTCAAATAGATAATGACCTTCAGAAAAAGAACTAATGTTGTCAAAGTATCTAATTCCAAATTCTGATAATGTTGCTTTTTGTAGTTGGATTGTATTTATATCAAATGATTCTAGGATTTGCTTTCTAAAAGCACGAGAAATACCCATTTCTTGAAGATACTGAGACGCTTCTTGGATACCTTCGTAAGGATTAGGCATGCCATTAACTTCTCCACTCCACATAGCACCAGGACCACCTTGATAGCCAGCAGGGAAGGCAGATGAAACTGATTCTTCAACAACAGGAGCAGCTTCTTGAGCCAAATAATAAGCACCTTAGATAGCTGCGCCAATGGGTTTTCCTTCAGGAATAATTGTTGCAAGTAAAGATTGTCCAACATGAGCTCCATATTGTTGGAGGGCAGTGCTGTAATGTCCTTGGGCAAAATTATTATAAACAGCTTCGCTTTCATCCCATTGACGAGCTATTTCATTCATCGAATAATTCACATACTTATTACCTAAGTAAGAGGCAGCAGCT
>CAYYAN010000323.1:0-1597 GCA_964469825.1 uncultured Chthoniobacter sp.
AGAATGGCTCGACTTTAGAACAGATACTATTGCGTAAAATTTTTTATTTTCATTCCCGTTTTTAGGTTTAACTTTTCAACGCTTCAATAGTAAGGTCGGCGCTGGAATATCTTTTATTTTTGTTCGAATCAAAGTTGCACGTAAAACATCACGTTCCTTGGCAGACATTTTTGATTGCTGTGCTCCTTGCTGTAGGTGAGCCGGCTGCGTTTCAATAAAAAGCTGATCAATCGGCAAGCGAACATCTTCGGGAAGAAGATTCAAATCAACACTCAGTTTAAGAAGAGACAAGAGATTGAGAGCTTCTTTTGTCGTGATGGAGTGCGCGTGAGAAAGGATCCCATAGGATCGCCCTACTTGATCGAGAAGAATATCAGATTGTTGCTGTACAAAAACAGTCCTCGCATTTTGTTCATGTTTTAAAATCTGCTCAATCACTTGAGAAAGATGCTGCAAGATTGCCTCTTCTTTTTCTCCTAGCGTCGTTTGATTAGAAATCTGAAACAAATTTCCTTTAGCATCGCTTCCCTCTCCATGAAGACCGCGTACAGCTAGCCCCATTTTATTGACGGAATTAATAACTTTATTGATCTGCTCTGAAATAACTAGACCAGGCAAATGCAACATTACAGAAGCCCTCATGCCAGTTCCAACATTGGTAGGGCATGCAGTGAGATAGCCTAATGTAGGATGAAAAGCAAAATCGAGTTTCTTTTCAAGCTGTTCATCCACGGCACGCATCATCTCAAAGACTCGTTGTAATTGTAGACCTGGCAGAATGGCTTGCATGCGCAAATGATCTTCCTCATTGATCATGACGCTCAATGTTTCTTCTTGATTGAGAACCAAAGCACTCCCTGCCCCTTTAATAGCATGCTCACAACTCATAAGATGCCGTTCTACCAAAATCTGTTTTTCCAAGAACGTAAGGTCTTCTAATTTTTTAGAAAAAGCATTATTCATTTCTGGAAGCTCCATGACAGCTGCTTTTACTTCTTCCATTAAGGCAATCAGAACGGCTTTTTTAGCAACACCAGGAAAGGGACGCTCTTTCAAATTGCGAGCAAAACGAACACGCGTAGAAAAAGCGATATGATTATCGATGTTAGGCGAGAGGGGCATTCTAAAAAATGGAATTTTTATTGGAGATTTTTCAAACCTTCTCTGCTAGAGGAAAACTATTTCTTAATTCAGTTTTAGTAAATTCTCTTGCTTGTGTCGCTCGAAGCATATCTCTTAGTTGAGCTGCATTTTCATATTGCTCTTCAGCAATGGCTTTTTGCAGTTGCTGTTGCAAAAGCTCAATGGCCTCTTTTTCTTTCTGCTCTTCAACAAAGCGGTTCGGGGCTTTGCCAACATGAACTAAGTGAGGATGCATATTTCGAAGCATCGGCGTAAGCTCATCTTTAAATAAATCGTAGCATGAACTACATCCAAGGCGTCCGGTTTTTTTAAATTGAGACTGGGTCAATCCACAAACAGGACAGGTTAACTCCACAACTGCTTTTGTATCTTGAGTCAACCCTAATCCTAAGAGCAATTCAGCAAGCGCAAAGCCAGACGGATCATGAATCCCTTTTTTCTCAGCACATGTTTC
>CAYYAN010000324.1:0-1587 GCA_964469825.1 uncultured Chthoniobacter sp.
GCATAAAGAAATAGCTTCATATCATTTATAACTCATTGTGTCAAACTTAAGAAGCTCAACCTAGCGCCAATACATGTAAGAGAATCAGAGATAAATCAGTTGTTGATAAGTGGTTCTCTACAGGCACTAGGTTTAAACCAGACGTTTTATCACTCTCGTGACGCGAAAGATCTAAAATGCTTTTCTTGACTTTCTCATCTTACTCCTCGATCATTCTTTCCCCAAATAAATTTAAAACTACTTCAGAAATTTGCTGATGTAGATGAAGACGAAAAACAAGGCGCGAGGAGCGCAGCCGAGGAATGTATTAAAATACGTGACAAAGGCAAGCAACACAGTTCTTCCCTACAGCAGTAGAATTTATGAGGCAGTTTGAGGAAGTAGGTGAATAAAGTATGCCAGAAGTCCTAGTCCGCAAGGGCGAACCCATTGATAGAGCACTCAAACGTCTCAAGACTAAACTCGATACCGAGGGAATTCTTGATGAAGTGAGGCGTCTTCGTGCGTTCGAAACTCCAACACAAAAGACGAAACGCAAAGCTAAGGCCAGTGCTAAACGCGCTAAAGCTAAGCAACGTTATAACGCTCATTAATCTTTTTTGAAGCCTTATGTTTTTTCCAAAGGGTAAGGCTTCCATTATTCTTGTTGGCTGTGGCTTTCTTGGTAAAGCCACAGCTCAACTTTTTTCTGATGCTGGATATCATGTCACCAGCATTGTTCGCTCTGCAACCTCTCGAGAAGAGCTACTCAAAGAAAACTCTCCTTTTGATATTATCGCTTGTGATATCACGAATAAAGCCGAGGTTCAAAAAATTGCTCCTTCACTCCAAGAGGCTTTATTCATGATTTATGCAGTCAGTTCCGGAAAAGGAGATGCTAAAACTTATACTGATGTTTATCGAAATGGATTATCAAATATTTTAGAAGTTTGGAAAACGGAGTCTTTTAAGCAGTTTACTTTTGTGAGCAGCACTTCAGTCTACGCTCAGTTCAGAGGCGAACTTGTTACCGAATCTTCCACTACAGAACCTGATCGTGCTACGAGTCGCACACTCCTTGAAGCAGAAAAAGTCGCTCTTGCTGCAGGTGGAAGCGTCGCTCGCTTTTCTGGAATCTATGGACCAGGCCGCTCGGTTCTTTTAAAAAAATTTCTAACACAAGAAGCTCGACTCGAAGAGGGAGGTCATCGTTGGATCAATCAAATCCATCGTGATGACGGAGCTCAAGCGCTCTATCATCTTACCAATTCTTCTGCCCCAGCTGGCATTTATAATATCACCGATAATACCCCTGCAACTCAACGAGAAGTTTACCAATGGATTGCAAATGCGGTTGGCAAGCCACTTCCGCCAGATGGTCCTGCTGATTACAACCGAAAACGAGGCTGGACTTCTAAGCGTGTTTCAAACAAAAAACTCCGAGAGACTGGATGGAATCCTCTTTACCCAAGCTATCGAGAGGCCTTGCCTTTTCTACTTCGTAGCAACGGTTCATATCCGGGCTAGAGAGAAATAAAGCAAAGAAAGCCTTAAACCTAAAAACGGGAATGAAAATGAGAAAGTTTGCGTAAGGAGTCTGATTTAAAA
>CAYYAN010000325.1:0-1568 GCA_964469825.1 uncultured Chthoniobacter sp.
TGCTTTACTCCAGAAAATTGCTCGTCGATAGTCGCTTTTGTTACAGCCTCAGAAGTTTGAGCTGTATTTGTTGAGACAACGTTTATTTTTGTTCCTTCGTCTGCCATATATATAGTATAAGATACAAACTCTAAACTTCAAACCCCAAGTTCTAATAAGTACAGTATTGATTTTCGAGTTTAGTTTTTAGTATTTAGAGTTTAATTAATGATGTCCACCACCTCCTCCCCCACCGTGGCCTCCACCACCTCCTCCCCCTGCTTTGAATTTGAATATTGAAGCGAGTTCAGCAAGGAATCCTGATCCTGGAGTGTGATATACACCGTGTTCATGTTCGTGTTTGCCTCCTGGATTTGCTGTGTGATGGCCTGCTTCACCAGCTACAAAACTGCGTCCCTGAAAATCACCGAACGCCTCTTTGATTGTAGAGGCAAGCCCAAAACCGAATGCTGCTTGGCCACTAAAAGCACTAACAGCGCCACTAAAAGAACTGAGGGTTGTAGCAAGATTGGCGATATTACCAGTCAATCCACCAAGTGCAAATGCCCCAGCAATTCGAGTGAACGTACGGAAGTCGTTTCGTTTGCCTGGTTGACTTGTGTCAACATGATGGCCGATAACAGTACCAGAATTATCCGTTTTGATTTTAGTGTGATATCCAGAACGCTCCGCTTCGTACGCGAGAAATGCTCTCGAAGCACCTTTTTTACTGTCCTCTATTATTTTTTCGTAGTCTTTTATACCCAAACTTTCTTTTGCTATAGCCTCATTTTTTACATCTAATGCATCTGCCACCTTGCCACCGGCAAGGGTATCTCCATCTGCTGCTTTGATTTTATCACCATTTGCGTTCCTCTTGCCTTTTTCAATCTCAAGTATTTTTTCTTTTTGTTTATTAATATCTTTCACTTTTTCTGCAAGTTGAGTTCTTTTTGCATCTGTAGGATCGATGACTGTTCCATTTGCTGTCTTTCCACCATTAAGTTTTGCATCTGCATCTTTAAATTTTTTCTCTGCATTAATGTAATCGAGAGAGGATTGATTGCCTTGATTGTCTTTCATCTTTTCTCTAGCCTCACGTCTTTCGGACTCAAGATTTTTTGTTTCCAAATCAAGAATCTCCTTTTCTTTTTCCAAGAGTCTCTTCTTTTTTTCTTCACTTTCCAATTCTTTATTTTTAGTCTTTAGTTCAGCCTCAAGGTTCTCGGTCTTTTTCTCATCGTTTTTTAATGTTGCAGCAAATGCCTCATCTTTTGCTGCTTTGCGTGCTGCAGCACCCTCAAGGCCGCCAGTCGTATTTTTTGCCGCGAGAGCACCAAAACTACCAAGGTTAATACCTGTTGCTGATGTAAATGCATTTCCCAATCCTGTGTGTCGAGCGTCAAAACTCGACTTGCTCAGTTTTTGACCGCTTTCAAGTCCAGTTCTTCCAATTTTTTGAAGCAGACCGTTCATAAAATTATTTTTAACTCCCCCGCCGTTGATTGCCCACCTATTTAAACGGTCGCTTCCAGCAATTTTCTTCCCAACCCATCCAACAGTTCCCTGCCCTGCAAGAGCAAGGCCAC
>CAYYAN010000326.1:0-1558 GCA_964469825.1 uncultured Chthoniobacter sp.
AACCCAACAATGAAAACCAGACTGAATAAGCTTTGAGTAAAGCTGGAAGAAAAAGTTTTTTTTGTTTGAGGAAAACAATGAGAACTTTGAAGGGCCGAGTGATTACCAACAGCAGAATGGAAATTTCTTGTTCGAATAGAAAAAGATCTTGGCTGAGGTGACAGCAACATTGGCATAAAAACAAGTTCTTTTCTTAACAGATAACAGTTGCCAGAGCCAGAAAAAATCAGCTTGCTGCGATGATCATAAAAGTAACGCTATGGCACCAAAATACGGAAAATACAGAACCGACCCCTTTCCTCTTTTCTTTTTTTCCCTTTCTCCGACCCCTTTCCTACTATATGCTCATCGCTCAGAGGGCGAAGAATAGTGGGTAGATTGTTTTTTAGCGGCTAAGGAAGGAGTTTTGTTAATGAGATAAACTTAAAATTGCTCCAGCAGCTAAAATAGAAAAGGTCAGCGTAATCATCCAACAAATGACAATTTTCCAACCTAGTTTAACAAGATTGATAAATTTCTTCTTTACTTGAATCATTTGAGATGAATCTCCTGGTTTTATTAAACGATCAGGAAAAAAAGCCCTTTCATATCCTTCAATTGGAGTACAGAAGTATTTCCATTTAACATGTTCCTGACGAGCAACCTTAGAAATAGCATTGAATTTAACCCACCAAGCAACTCCATAAACTGGTAAAAAAAGGACAAAAAATATAATACAAAATACAAAACCAAAAAAAGGAATTGCTATTATCCACTGAGCAATATGAACGAATACTTGATTCATAATTTAAAAGTTCCAACTCCAGCTTTTTGTCCATGTAGCGCTAGTATGTGCTTCTACAGGTAATACAGGTATTCCAAAGGATGGAGACCATCCAATTCCATTGAATAAACTATGCATTGGTTTAGTCCCCCAATTTCCTTCATCATATCCATTAACAAAGGGTGCTGTTGTAATACTTCCTCCTCCACTTCCACTCCAACCATTGAATTTTTCAGGAACATCAACGCTGCTTTTTGTTGTAAGTAAACCACCAGAAATTCCTATAGCAGTACTAGCTCCTGTTAAAGGAGTGATAGAAAATACAGCGCCAATTCTTCTTGTTGCTGGATCAGCCCAATTACTAATCGATCCTTGTGCTGAAACGTTGAATTGCAATCCAGCAGCCACATTGAACTGCAGTCCAACAGCTATAGTTCCAGGATCAGCTCCAATTACAGGCTGTGCTTTTGAGAGCGACTTTTCTACAAATCCTCCAAATTGCTGAATGCCGTTATCGTATTGAACATCTCCACCGTTAGCATAGAAAGACTTGTCATATCCTTCTGCGAATTCTTGTTTCCCTTTCTCCACACACCGTCCATCTGGGTCCAAGCCATTAACCGGATCGCCATTGCAATACGCATACAAGTCTAGTCCGACCTCATGGCCTAGGGGATCAGGTGAGAGAAAACGGCCGCTTTGTGGGTCGTAATAGCGGGCGCCAAGGTAATATAATCCCATTGAGTCGATGTAGTGGCTCCGCCACTGGGGTTCCAAGTCGTGGTTGACGTCGCT
>CAYYAN010000327.1:0-1552 GCA_964469825.1 uncultured Chthoniobacter sp.
TTTGGAAATTTTCGAAATTTAAAAAAGTGAACATAGGGCACTATTTCCCATTTAAAGGACCGCGTTGTTTTGTCTCCAGTATAGGAATAGCTGTATTCTTTCACTCTCCTTGATCCTACAAAACCTTCGGCTATTTTAGCATTTTCTTCACTACTGGCTTGAAAGATTAATTGATTAGCCAAGGACGAAATTAAAACGTTGGCATGTTCTTTTGGCAATGCTGCATAGATAGAGGAATACCCTTGCGTTGCTAAAATAATAGTTGCTTTGGCTTCTCGTAAAATAGCTGCCTGCCTATGATCAGCAAATGCTGAATAAGCTGAGGTTATGATTTCTTGACCTTCATCCGCACAAAGAAAAATTTGATTATGCCCTCCTCTTGCTTCGTTGCTTTGATCATAGCGGCATTGAGCATGAAAATAGAAAAATAATTTCAATAATGTGTTAAGAAAAATTCGTTGTGTAGTGAAAGATTGAGGAATAGAAATGCAAATTAATTTTCCTTGATCTATTTCTGATAGAGAAAATGTTGGCTTCTCAGCACAAAAAATGGAGGCGATCGTCTCGTCTGTGAACGGCTTTAAAATATTTCCAATATACCCAATAACCCCTCCAAGAGTTTCTGGGGGCAATGATTTAAGATTTAAAATACTTTGATGAATTTTTGCTGCACTTGGGTTTCCCTCTACAAGTTTTGAAAGTTTCAAAATTTTCATTTCTTGAGTTGAAGTGTCACATAAAAAATGATCCAACCGTGGAATTGTTACCGGTTCATTGATGAGGCGCAGTGTTTCTATTCCAAGAGCTATCATCTCTTGTCCCTTAGATTTGAAAAATGCGCTGCTTCCTCCCTCTCCCTTTGGATTCAAAGAACTATATGTATCTATAAGAAACGCCGCATAAGAACTTGCCGGAATAGCAGAATCTCCAAGAATATTAATTGTATAATGAGGAGTCCATGTAGTTGATCCATACAACGGCTTAGTTCGAATTAATATAAGATCTTTCTCACGTCTAAAATGCTTAGCCATTCTTCCAATGATCTCCCAAAAAATTCCTTTTTGATCGAGAAAGACCGCTCCAAAATTTGGAACATTTTTAAAAATCTGAAACAACAAGATAGTTAAAGCAGAAGTCTTTCCTGATCCTGTAAAACCTGTAATAAGCCATCCTCGAGTAAAATCCTCTGCTGTTGATGAAAGTCCAAAAATTTTGGCGTAGATTTTTTTCTTAGGTATTAAAAGAACTACCAATAAAATCCCCATCGGTATTATTGCTGCCATTCTCCTTTGTTCAGACAGAAGAAAAAGTGAGGCCATGCTTCCTAAAAAAGAAATCAAAAGAAGCAATAGGTAGTTCATGGGGTGTTTCTATTATCCTGATAAAATTTAAGGCATCAGTCAAATTTTGCTAATAAATTTTTGGATATCTTCGTACTTAGGTATTTAAGTTTTTCTAAAGCTTGTTTAAAACTGATGGTCTCCATTTTCATGACAAATTTCACTGCATCCCCTCCTCCGCAGTTGCAACGCCAAATATTTTGCTTTGGTAA